>NZ_JAWDKD010000022.1:0-15266 GCF_032714475.1 Methanolapillus africanus
CTGTATTGTTGGAAACAGAAGATACAAATCGGTACCAAGAAACAACTGTATTGTTGGAAACAGAAGATACAAATCGGTACCAAGAAACAACTGTATTGTTGGAAACAGAAGATACAAAACGGTACCAAGAAACAACTGTATTGTTGGAAACAGTAGATGCAATCTGTACCATAAAATAGAATGTATCTGCTGATTGAATTCCGCAAAATACAGACGCAAAGCGTCTGATTTTGCGGGATGGTTTGCTTGAATAAAAAAAGAAATGGGATATGAATTTTTAAAAAAAATTAAAAATAATTTAAAAAAAAACGCTTTAAAGAAGCGCTTTTATTTTTTCCACAATTATTTTTTCGTTGTCTTCCGGCGGCAATTTCGCATTCAGAATTACAAACCGGTTCGGCTCCGCTTGGGCAAGCGTCATGAAATTTTCGCGGACGTGCGTTAAGAATTCAATTTTTTCAAACTTCGTCTTTTCGCCGCGGTTTTTACAGCGTTCGACGGAATCTTCGGGCGCGAGATCAAAAACGAACGTCAAATCCGGAACGACCGTCCATCCCTCATGCAAATTTTTGACAAAATCGAGCGCATTCGGAATGACTTTTTCCAGCGTCGCGCCTTGGTAGGCGCACCGGCTGTCGGAATAGCGGTCGGAAATCATGATTTTTCCGGCGGCGATGTTGGGACGGACCGTTTCCGCAACGTGGGCGGCGTGATCGGCCATAAACAAAAAGAGTTCCGCCATCGGGTCGACGTCGCTTTCAATCGCCGCATAAACGGCTTTTCCCGTGAGCGTATTTTGAGTCGGCTCGCGGGTAAACGCGATGTCGCCGAGTTGTTTGAGGCCAGCGTTTTCGCGGAGAAGCGCCAGCATTGTACTTTTTCCGGAACCATCGATTCCTTCAAAAGTGATTAATTTTCCAAGCATAAACCTCTCTTATGGTTTTTTTTGATAAAAAGGATTGCTTTTTGAAATTAAAAAAAAGAAAAATGGAAATCTCTCAGTTCACAACTGTTTTAACACCATTCGGCGCACGGAATTCGTAAGCGTCGGAATAATATGTTAAATAAAGAAGACATTGGTCTCCTTCTTCAAAATCCCAAGGAGACGGCCACATTTCCCTGTATTGAATAACATTATTGGCTTCACCGCCGACAACACGAACCGTAATTTCATCGGAACTGTTTCCTTTAACCCAATCGTCAACGGTAAACACAATATCCGTACAAATTTCAATATCATCGGATCTGGCGGTCGGACCTTGGTGATAAGAATCGTACCGGTATGTCAATTCTGACGGCTTTGCGCCGCCTTTTGTCACCCAAAACGAAGGTTTGATTTCTTTGACCGTTGCGTAAACAATCAGGTCGGCGTTTTCAAGATTTTCCGGAGAACTATACATATAGGATATGTTCGCTTCCGTTGTCAGATATTTTGAATTTTCCCCTTTCGGAACATTTTCATAGCGGCCATATTCGAAATCCGTTACCTGATAATTTGAATTGTAATGAATGCCATTTTGTTCAGAAGAGTTATTGGCTTCGGGGATTGAATCGTTCGTTTCCGGAATTGTGTCGTTGATATCGGTTTGGTTCAAACATCCGGCTGTAAAAACAGAAAAAAAGATTAAAAATGCGATCAATATGATTTTAATTTTCATATTGATCTCAACAGTTTTGATTCTATATTATTGTTTTTAAAAAATTGTGACCTGTTGGCGATAATTCCGTCGGAATCTCTCTTAATTTTTAACCGTAATCGTTTCTATTCCATTCGGATATCTCAATTCATAAGCGTCGGAATAGTAAGTCAAATACAACAAGTATTGATCTCCAACTTCTAAATTTCTCGGATCCGGAAATCCGAGATCATCTCTGACAACATTGTCGACTTGGCCGCCGGTAAAACGAACTTTAATTTCATCGGAACTGTTTCCTTTCGCCCATTCATCCACCGTAAAAATGACGTCGGTATAAATATCTTCATACCCATCCGACCAAAGAACTTTGTAATCCACAGGTCCGTTTTCCGTCACGATTTGTATTTCTTTTTCACGCAACTCCGCAGGCATTTTTCCGTCAGCTGTTGACCAAGATGCCGGTTGAATCTCTTTTATTGTTGCGTAGACAATCAGATCAGAATCATTTTCAAGGCCATCTTTTTGAGGACTTGCATAATCATAGTTGGGATACTTTAAAAGATAAATTGATTGTTGATCGCGTGGTATTGGCGGAGGCATATATCTAGCTGTTACATAACTTGAATTGTATTTGACACCGGAATCTGTGGCATTATTTTCCGTGGTGTTTCCATTATTTGAATTTAAACACCCGGCCGCAAAAACAAAAAGAAAAACCAAAACCCCGATCAGTAAAATTTTCATTTTCATTTTCATGTTTTACAAATTATATATTATGCAATTAAATATATTCTATCTTAACATTAGTATAATTTGAAGATTGGTTCAAAAAATATTAAATCCGCTCATTCTGGCTCTATATATTATCATTGACCACCCATCAGCACAAACTTTAAAAGCAATGGATTTCATTCACCCATTCAACAGCAATCTCAAACACCGCAGCGGGATTTATTTTCGATATCTTGTGGCGGCATGTTGTTTTTGCATCAAGCCAAAAAAACCGGTGAAAACCGTTTTTAGAAAATGTTTTTTGAAACTTTTTTGAGACGTCTTTGGTTTATATGGTTTAAATTATATATAATTCGAATATATTGTCAACCTTGAAGATCATATTTATCAACGGGTTGCCCAATCCTTATTTCCCATCAGAAAAAAGAGTCTGATTTTTGTGAACTGTTCTACGTGTGCTGCGCCGAGTTTTAAATTATTCGTTTTTGACATGGACAGCACTTTGATTGACGCCGAAGTCATTGATGAACTGGCGGCCGCCGCAGGCGCTGCCGATGAAGTTTCTCAAATCACGCGGCTGGCGATGAACGGGGAAATGGACTATACGGAATCGTTTCTGAAGCGGGTCGCATTTTTGAAAGACCTGCCTTACGAAAAAGCGATGGCGTCCGTTGACAAAATTCAAATCATGCCGGGCGCGCCGGAATTGATCGAATATATTCATTCGATCGGCGGCAAAACGGCGATGATCACATGCGGCTTCAGTGTGGCCGCAGATCGTTTCAAACACGAGCTCAATATTGATTATGTATTTTCAAACGAATTGGTTGTCAAAGACGGCCTTCTCACAGGAGAAGCGATCGGACCGCTCCGGACAACGAATTCAAAAGAAAAGGTCTTTGAAAAAATCGTTGACGAATGCGGATTCCAATTTTCGGAATGCGTTGTCGTCGGTGACGGCGCAAACGACGTCTGCCTGTTCAAACGAGCAGGTTTTTCGATTGCGTTTAACGCCAAACCGTCTGTTCAGCAACAAGCGAATATCGCGGTCCACGAAAAGGATCTGCGGTGTTTGATTCCGATTCTCAAAGATTTAATTATTTAATTTCAAGACCGCCGCGTCCGGTTTAATTTTTCGTGACGCGTTTTATAGGAAACCGATTTCAAGCGGACATGCGTTAACGCGTGCGTACCGGTTGAAGAGGGGGGACCGGGTAATGATGAAAGAACTGCAAACAAGAAAAACAGAGTTAAAAGATATCTCTGAAGAGGCTAAAGAAAAGAGAAACCAGTTGAACGCTGAGGCAAGCAAGTATGCGGCCGAAAGAAACGAACTCAACAACAAGACCAAAGAATTGATTCTGGTTGCCCAAGACTTAAAAGTGAAGCGCGACGAAGTCAACGTGAACGTCAGCAAGTACAAAGAACTTCGCGACACCACCAACGCACGCGCCAACGAGCTTTTTGCTCAAGCCGACGGTCTTAAAAAAGATAGCAACCTCGACGGTCCGTCCATTAAAGAAATCCGCAAACAAATCGATGCGCTCGAATTCCAACAACAGACCAGCGTCATGTCTCCGAAAAAGGAAAAAGAACTCGTGACCAAAATTAAAGAGTTGGAACAAGAATACAACGACAAGAAAAAGACGTTGGACGACAACAGCGAGCTCAAAGAAATTTTGGACCAAGCCCAAGTCATTCGCGACGAAGCCTCCGAATACCACGCTCAGCTTTCCGTTTATGCCGAACAGGCTCAAGTTTATCACGAACAAATGATCGCCGCGTTCAAAGACGCCGACCGCGTCCGCGCCGAATCCGACGTCGCGCACAAGAACTTCATCCGCGCACAAGAAGCTGCTGACGAACAGCACAAAGTCTTCATTGAAGCGCAAAAGGAAATCCGCGACATCGACAAAGAAACCGGAAAATCCAAGAAGAAAGACAAGGACACCAAGACCAAGCAAGACAAAGAAGAACTTGAAAAAGATGCTCAGGGCATTATGGACAAGTTCAAAGACGGCGGCAAGCTCACCATGGAAGACTTGATGGCTCTTCAAAGATCCAAATACTAAGAAAAAGAGACCTTCTCTTTTTCATTTCTTTTTTAATTTTCTCTTTTTTGTTTTTTCTCTTTTGTTTTTTCTTATTTTTGCGACGTTTTTTTGAGATTTTTTAGACCGTTTTTTACAACGGCGTTATAATCATTGATTCTGAAAGGGTTTTATATGGCGATTCCTTTTTGCTGCGTTATGATTTTGTGATTCTCTTTTGTTATTTTATGATTTTACGATAATTTGCGGCACCTGCGCGCATGTCACCGCAGCCGATTTTATTTTATGACCTCACCCGAATTTGTTTTTAAAAAGAAATAAAATAAAAAATAAAATTGATTTTTGAAAAAGATGTTGATTTTATCTAATTATTTATTTTTATAAAATGTTAGAGATTTTTCCACAATTAATTCATTTTTGACATTTGGCAAACAGTTATTTGACAAAACTTTGTGAGTATCCTACCTATTATTCTGTTATTTTGATGGGATTCGTTGAAAATTATTCCATATCGGCTCCAACATTAATAATTATAATTTGATTTTTATTTCATTTTTTTAATATTTTAGCGGGATATTATTTAATTCGATTTAATAAATCGGCTCTTCATTGCGTTTTTATTCGGAAAAATTCCTAAATTATAAACATTATTATTTATTTTTTTATTTTTATAAAAACCTATATATATGTTCGAATATATTTACGAGTTAATATGATTGTAATCTATGATGTCAATATCATGTGAAAAAAAGAAATCAAAAACAGTTTGAAAAATAGTGATCAATGATGATTCTGTCCCAAGTTTTCGACGTTGTCAAAACAAAGCTCTACAACACCCAAGTTTCAGTTTGGGATTGCGCATTCTTTTGCATATTGCCAATCCTCTTCCTGATTGCTGCGACCGGCCTCCCGAATTTGTCGTTGGCCGGTTTGATCGGATCTGCCTTTTCACTGGCAGGTTTGTATGTTTTGGTCTTTTTGTTCGCCGGAATCTTTTACATGTCGTTCAAAAACATGTTCCAATACAAACAAAACGTGTTGTTCCACGGCGTTGTCTTCTTTATTTACGCAGCCGTTTTCCTTTACGGCGTCGTCTTTAATTTGTACCTGAACAAAGAACCGGCCGGCTTCATGGTGAATTTGGCGTTCATGATTTGGATCATGTTCTTCTACTTCACCGCGATCAATGTGCTGAACACCGTGCAGGACAAATCCGAAGTCAAGGCGCTCCTTTCCGGAAAGTTTTCGGCATTGTCGCCGGCATTCAAGAAGAAAGCAGCCGTCATCGCCGCATCTGTTGCCGCGTTGATTTTCACGGATATTTCGCTTTACTTCTCAATGATCGAGAGCGGCATCGCCTCAACAGATCTCTTTGAGTTGGCCGGCACTTTCATTGTGATCACCTTCTTCCTCTACGCCGCCAACCGGTTGATTCTGAAGAGAAAGGTGACGTCCAGAACCATTGCTTACATCCCGGTTTCATTCTTCATGTTGATTCTCAACTTCATCGTCCTGTTGAAGATCGGCATCCGAACAGGAATCTTGGCCGTCATCCCGTCCCCGGCAACATTCTTTGCCGACGTCGCACCATTCATGACAACCGACTGGGTGCCGTTCTTGGCCCTTGGCTTGACAGACGTGATCTTCTACATGATTTGGATTTGGATGATCATTAAAGTCTGCACCTTTATCAGAAATGGAGTGCCGTCCTTGTTCGCAGCCGTTCAGCCCGGAACAGCCGTGACAAAAGAGTCTTGGTTTGAACAATCCGTCTTTAACGGCATGTTCAAGACAAAAGCCGTCAGAGTCGCCGGCATTCTCATGGTTTTGATGATGGCTGAGATGATGTACTTCAGCTGATTCAACAAAAAACATTAATCACCACGTCCGAACTTAAGAAAAATTAAGTTCGGACTGATCACTCTTTTTTCAATATAATCTTTCAATTCCATTTTTTAATTCTATTTTTCAATTCTATTTTTCAATTCCATTTCCAATCTGTTTATTTTACGAATTACTTTTGTCTGCAATTTTTATTTTTGTTCCAATATTTTGTCCGCTTCTTTTCTTTTTGTTCCGATTGTTTTGCCACTGCTTTTCTTTTTTTTCTGATTGTTTTGCTCTGCTTTTCTTTTTGTTTTGATTGTTTTGCTCCTGCTTTTCTTTCTTCGTCCCAAGCAAACCGCACCGCTTAAACAGACGCCTTTGGCGTCTGTTTAAGCGGATATCGCAACTGTTAGGATTGGAATAGCTGACAGCAGGTGCAGATTGGAACAAGTAAATATGTGTATTGTTGGAAACAGAAGGTGCAAAACGGTAACAAGAAAAGACTGTATTGTCAGAAACAGTTACTGCAAAACGGAACAGGAAAAGACTGTATTGTTAGAAACAGTTGATGCAAAACGGAACAAGAAAAGACTGTATTGTTGGAAAACATTGCTGCAAACTGCAATCTAAAAACAGTCAACTTGTAGGTGCAATCTGAAACTATAAACCGGTCAATGCAATCTGTTCTGTAAATTGGAATGTATCTACTGATCGGATTCCGATTAAATCAGATGCGATTCGCATCTGATTTAATCGGGATGGTTTGCACGGGAAGTTGGAACAAGCAAAATCATATTTTTAGCGACCGAAGGGAGCCGTTTGCGAAGCAAACATGCGGAATCAGATTTCCACCGCCCATAAAAAATTCCTAGCGAAGCGACGGAATTTTTTTCGAAACAGATTGAGAATCCGCTGTGTTATTCGGATCCTTCCGTTACAATTTTATGAATAACGATGCCGGAGATGGTTTGTGTTCTGAGAACGATGCTTTTCTTCACATCTTTCATGTTAATGATTTTTCCGTGGTTATCCATACCGGTGTCGTTTTCCAAAAGAAGAATGCGTCCGGAAGGACCCGACACGACGTAATGGAACTCTCCGACGTCTCTGAGCGGTCCGGAATCATTTTCCAAGAACAAAAAATACTCTTCGTCAAAGGCGAAGTCTTCCGGATCGACGTCGCTTTCAAATCTCAGGTTGCCGACCGTCCCCGCATATGTCCGAACCACAATCGATGAATCCGGTTTTCCTTTGTAAACGTTGGCGACTTCAATGACGACGTCGGTGTAGATGCGTTCTTCCGGCGGCAAATTCAATTCACCGGACTGAAAAGTCGTTTCTTCCGGATACGTTTGGATATCCGTTATGATAGCACCCGGCGCGTTTCCGTCCGGCGTGTTCCATTCAGGAGATTGAATTTCAAGGACGGTTCCGGTGATAATCACATCCGACGTCCGGCCGATCTGAACATAAATGTAGGTTCCGGACATGTTGTAAACGGTTGAATTATAAAAACTCGGACTTTCGCCGCTGTTGAGAATGATAATCTCGGAACCGGAACCGGAAACAGAACCTGTGCGGCCGGCCTCTTCTTCGCCGGTTGTGTTCACCGACACCGCTTGCGCCGGTTTTGGGATGGTATTGTTTCCGGGATACGGTGAATCCGGCTGATTCAGATTAATAAAAAGCAAACCGGCCAAAAAAATCATGGAGATCACGCCCAAGACGACAATTAATTCAACATGATCTCGATTCAATTTTCCCACAGATTCACCTTTGGCTATGTTTTTTTATTTTTTGTTTTTTATTTTCTGTTTTTTATTTTCTGTTTTTTATTTTCTGTTTTTTGTATTCTATTTTTTTGTATTCTGTTTTTTAAAAGGATTTGTTGTGAATAAGTAATATTTTATTACATTAGTATATCCATATACTTATTATAAATCTAATGGTTCACAAGTTCAGGCATTCTGTTCCGTTATATTTTCCGAACCACGCGGCACGGATTTCCGAAAGCCATGACGTTGTCGGGAATGTCTTTCGTCACTACGCTGCCGGCGCCGATAATAACGCCGTTGCCGATCGTGACGCCCGGCAAAACAATGACGCTGCCGCCGATCCAGACGTCGTTGCCGACATGAATCGGGTGGGAATAAATCATTCCTTTGTTGCGTTCCTCTATGTCGGTCGCGTGCCCGACGGTATAAAATCCGCAGCTCGGCGCAATGAAAACATTGTCGCCAAACGTGACTTGCGCGCAGTCTAAGATGACGCCGCCGTGGTTCATGTAAAAGTTTTCACCGATTTCGATGTTGTATCCGTAGTCGCAATAAAACGGCTGCTCGATAAGGAATTTTTTACCGGTTTTGCCGAACAGTTTTCTTAAAATGGCATTGCGTTCATCCATTTGGGACGGGTGAAGCTGATTATGTTCATGACATAATCCTTTGGCATAAGCACGTTCCCGGTCCAATTTTTCGCTGCCGGAAGGATATAAAGCGTCAGATTCATTTTTTTGTTCCGTCATGTTTTTTTCTCGCAGATATAATTATAGAATTCATTGAATAAAATTGTTCCCTTTCAAAGAACACTATTTGGAACAGGTTGATTTTGAAGATTTAAATAAAAATGTATCGCTGTAACCCATCGAAACGGTTTGCATAAAAAAGAAGATCAGTAAAGTGTAACAAAGAAGAACAGCAAAGCGTAACAAAGAAAAGAAAAGTTACAAAAACAAACCCGACGGTAAAATTGTCAAGAACAGATTTAGAAATAAAAATTATTCACACGTTTTATTTTTTGGTCAAATATTTCCACAAAACAATCAAACCCAAAGCGGTCAAAGCTGCCGATAAAAACAGAACAAGTTTTGTTTTCCAAGACATTTTGTATTCTCCTTGAGTTGTTTATATTATATTGTATGCATTATTTATTTTCATTTTTGGGGGGTTGTTGGTGTTTTTGCTGTATGTTAAGAAGCAGGAGCCATGAAATATAAAATTTCAATATCGGCTCCGTATTTCAAATTCGCCGGCAACCAAACTTTCCGGCCCGTTTTTCAAATCGTTTTTCACTCAGTGAGTCCGGTTCCGTTTTTGATTTTTTTCGGTTCGGAGTTTTTCGGTCGGGTCCTTTTTGGAATTTCCTTTCGGATTCGGGGTCAGATTTCCGAAGTTGGAGTCGGGATGAATCCCGGGTTAAGTCAGGGTTAGACTTTGATTTTGGATTTTCCTTTCGGATTTGTTTGATACATCAGATTTTCCGGTCCCCCGGAGATCTTCAGATCAAACGGTGCCGAACCTTTGAATCGGCGAAGGTTGAGCTTCTTAACAAATCACTATACGCGGTTCATCTTATTTATATTAACCGATATATATTATTAAGAGGATAATTATAATATTTATTTAATTTTTGACCCCAATATTTTAAATGTCTTCTCTGCATCCTCAATTTTTTTGCATTCGGCGATCAGTGTCGCATTTTCTTTTTTAGATTTTTGAATTATTTGATCCAGAACAGTCTCCCCGATATTTCCGTCCCCAAAAGCCAAATGTGAATCAGATTTTCCGTCGTTGTCATGAATATGATAGTGATCAACCCGCCGGTTCAAAAATTCGTCCAGCGTTTTTGTCGTGTGGGCATGTCCGATATCGAGCGCAAAAGGCAGGTCGAATGCGTCCAAATCAATTTCTTCCGGCCGGCGGAAAAGATAAAAATCGACATCAGGCATATTTTCTACGCAAATCTGAACACCGGTTTCTTCCTGAATTTCAGAAAGCCGGCGCAGCGATTGAAGGAGTGCCGCTTTGGATTTTTCGAAAAACCCGTCACTTTTCAGGGGCATATATCCGGGATGAATGACCAACGTGCCGGCATCAATTTCCTGACAGACATGAGCGCTTTCCAAAATAACGTCAAGCCCGGTCAAGCGGACTTTTTCACGAAGACTCGCTAAATTAACGTCTTGCGTCGGCGCATGGACAGAATAAGAAAGATTGTGCGAAAAAAGGCAGTCGATGTTCGGATTCTTTTTAAAATCCGCGACAATATCATGTTTTCCTTCCGAAAAGATTTCTGCAAACCCGGCGAATTCTTCGATTTCGGAAAGGGCAGCATCCAGATCTTTGTCAAATAATGCAATTGTTGAAACACCAATCATAGTTTTTCTGATGTTGTTTTTGAATAAAAGGGTATGGATTTTGAAGAATTCAATGATAAATTTTTCGATTTTGTCAAAATCATCCGCTTTTTATATTTGCAGGTTTTATCGTCGATTATTCTTTAAAACAATTCAACCGATATTATTTCATTCAAAATCATGGAATAAAAATCAATAAAATAATATTCACAATTATTAAAAATTTCAATATGTAATTAAATATTTAAGTGAGTTGGTATTATTTATTATCGTCAAAGATTAATCCGAATCATCCAAAGCAACGGATACTACCTGAGCGTTGTCGTCATAACGACCATTGCCGGAGTTTTTTGCTCTTTGGTCACCTTGTTTGGATTAAATTTTTTGACGATGGTCATTGAGTTATTCGATTTGGGAAAAAGTGACTGGACAGACTTTCTGAGCGACATTTCATCAGTTACAGCCCTGATTGTTTACATTCTTTTCGAAGCTTCCGGAATTATTTTTTTACTGGCAGACATGATTTTGGATTTTAGAAAAAACTGGACGGAGAAGAGATTAAAGATGGATAAACAAATGAGAAAGAGTAGATGAGAAAGAGTAGATTTAGAATATAAAATCAAGTCAGGAGGAAGAGAAATATATGAATGTCAAAAGAATCCTGAAAAACTGGGTGGAAGCCATCGCCATTTTTTCAGTATATTTGTGGATTGTACAACTAATTTGCATTATTGCCACGGTTGCTGTTTCGTTGTTCATTTCTTCACTTTTTGAAGTCCCGTTAGAACAAATCGCTTTACCGATAACATTCATTGTAACTTCAATTCTTGGCGGCATCGACATTTTCTTGATGTTTGGAAAAAAGAATTCGCCGGCTTCAGTCATTATGTCGTCGTTGGTTCTGACATTTCGCCTCATCAAGTCGGTTGTTTTCGGTCAAGAATTTGTCCGGCAAAATGCAGGTCCATCCGTCGGCGTTTACAAATTAAAGCTTGTGATTCGGGAAATATGGGGGTTGCCAATTTAAACTGACCGACATGCAAAATTGAAATGAAATTTCCATCAAAGAGATGGAAATTTCATTTCAACTTTATGGAATAGCATTTTTCACGTCTTCAATTGTGACGTTTTTATTTTTGTAGAAAAAGGTTCCATCGTCTTGAAGAGGAAGTTTTTCTCGTAATGAATAATGTTTAGGCTCAATATCCTTTAAAGGTCCTCTGTCATTAACCAAACAGACGATATATTTGTCTCCTTCCTTGAATTGTCTAAGATCAACACTTTCACTTGGATTTGGGAAACTAATATCGCTGTACTCCCCCCCAATTACACGAATGGCAACTTTGCCAGATGTTTCATTTCCTTTATATGTATCTTCAATTTCAAAAATCAAATCGGTATATATCATCTCGTCCGGTTTTAATTTTATACTGATCATTTGGTAAGGCGTTCCATCTTCAAAAACACCGGAGGAACGTGTGACGCCGGCCGGTTCTTCCCCATCCGGCGTACTCCATGCAGCCGGTTTGATTTCAATAAGAGTTCCAAAAACAATCAAGTCAGATAATTGTCCCAAATTTTCAAGAGAATAATTTGGTGTATCCGCTTGAGCACCAACCATAACAAAAGGTCCGCTTTCGTTTCCGACTTTCGTAATTGTTGTGATATTTGAATCGTTTGTTTCGTTTGAATTATGTGCACCATTTCCATTTGTGCTGTTTAAATTGTTTGCTTCATTCTCTGTCGACTTCAAAGAAGGATAAACAAAAGCAAAAGCTACAATGAGTATGGCGCAAAGAAATAGAATGATGAGGATAATATTTTTGTTATTCATTTTGAATCACCACGTTGTTCTTACAAATTGTATTTCCCCAATTTTTGTTAAAGTTTCAGTTTGATTCGTTTTGACTTTAACATTTGATTTTTAGTGATTATGATATATTTTATTTTTCAAAATTATTCAACAGATTTTTATATTAATCGGATATTATTTTTTTAAAATCTCAATATTTTTTATAGTTCTCTATATTCTCCATACCGAAATCTTATATTTCGGCAGTTCGTAACTAAAAACACAATTTAATCAATGATTCGATTTAATCAATTATTCCGATTCAGATTTTCAAGGTGCCTTTTATGTCAACGCCGCTTCAACAAAATAATTCGCCCGAACCGGAAAACACTTCGTCGTCGCCGGCGGTTTTGTCCCACAGCATCGATTTGGACGATCCGTCGCTTTATGTGGAACGGGATTTCAGCTGGCTCCATTTCAATATGCGCGTCATGGAAGAAGCGCTCGACGAAAGCAATCCTCTCCTTGAGCGCGTGCGCTTCCTGTCGATTTTTGCCGGCAATTTGGACGAATATTACATGGTCCGGATCCCGACCGTTCACAAGCGCGTTTTGGAGGAAGGCATGAGCTTGGAAACGGCCAACCATGCTTATTTTGAGATGCAGCAGATTTATTCCGAACTGGCTGTCATGCTCGATAAAATGGAAGCCTGCTGGGAAGACGAATTGATGCCGGAATTGAAGAAAAACAATATCAATATCCTTCAACACAACGAATTGGAAGACTACCAGCGGGAATATTTGACCGATTATTTCCGGCGCAACATTTTCCCGCAACTGACGCCGTTGGCTTACGATTCCAGCCACCCGTTCCCCTATATTACAAATCAAAGCATCAACTTCGCGGTCATTTTGTCGGATACGCTTTACGGCGACGTTTTCGTCCGCGTCAAAATTCCGAACAACGTCAAACGGTTGATTTTGATTCCGGGACGCGACGACTTGTCGGTGTCGAATTCACCTTTGAGCAACACTCAAATTCCGGTGCCGTTTGCGCCCGGCATGAAGAAATCAAAGTCGGACACGTATAATTTCATTTGGATCGACGACGTCGTTTTGGCGAACTTGGATATGGTTTTCCCGGGCCAGAAAATCAAAGAAGCGCATTCGTTCCGGATTACGCGCGACGGCGATTTGGGCATTGACGACGACGGCGATTTCAGTTTGATGAAATCAATTGAAAAGAAGTCGGGCGTCAATTATTTCGGTCCGCCGCTGCGTCTCGAAATCAATGACGGGATGTCGGATTACGTCCTGAAAATTCTGCTTGAAAATTTGAAACTCCGGTCGACGCAGGTCGAAGCGCTGAAGTCGCCGGTGGGACTTGTGTCCATTTCCGAAATCTGCAGCATTGACCGGCCTGAATTAAAATATCCGCCGTTTGCGCCCAAGAAGAAAAAGTATTTGGACGCGCCCGATTCCGATATTTTTTCCAGGATTAAGAAAAAAGACGTTCTCATTTACCGCCCGTACGACAGTTTCGACAGCATGATCGATTTCGTCGGCGCCGCGTCGGTTGACCCGGATGTGGTGGCGATTAAAATCACGCTTTACCGCGTGGACCGCAATTCCCGGATCATTCAATATTTGAAAGACGCCGCCGACAACGGAAAACAAGTGGCTGTTCTGATTGAGCTGAAAGCCCGCTTTGATGAGGAAAACAACGTTTCCAAAGCGAAAGAGCTGGAGCACTCGAACATTCACGTCGTTTACGGCGTCCCGAACCTGAAAACGCATGCCAAAATGTGTTTGGTTTTGCGCCAGGAGGACAACACGATTGTCCCGTACATGCACATGAGCACCGGCAATTACAATGCGGGAACCGCGAAAGTGTACACGGACTTTGAGTATTTCACGGCTGATCCGGTGATGGGACAAGACGCGGTCGACATTTTCAACAGCCTGACCGGTTATTCCCGAAAGGGCAAATACAGAAAAATGTTGGTGGCGCCGAGTTCGCTCCGCAGCGAATTTATCCAAAAGATTCGCCGCGAAGTGGAAAGCCACAAAAAGAACGGCAACGGCTACATCCTTTTCAAGCTGAACTCGCTCGTCGATCCCGAATGCATTAAAGAATTGTATTTGGCGTCGATGGCCGGCGTGAAAGTCGACCTTCAAATCCGCGGCATCAGCTGCATCAAGCCCGGGCTTCCCGGCGTCAGCGAAAACATCACGGTGACGTCCATTGTCGGCCGGTTCCTCGAGCACACACGCGCCTATTATTTCTACAACAACGGCGCTGAAGAGCTTTATTTGGGCAGCGCCGATTTGATGCAGCGGAATTTGGACCGCCGCGTTGAGATTTTGTTCCCGGTCAATCCGGATTATCTCCGAAAAATCAAAGACGTCATTCTCCAAAAGCACTTGGACGACAACGTTAAGTTAAGAATCGGCCTCTCTGATGGTTCATTTGTCCGGCATCAGCGTCCGGACGGCGCCGAGCCGCTGGATTCTCAAATTTGGATGACGACAAACCAGGATCAATGGGATTGATAAAATCCGATTTTCCTTTTTTCTTTTTTGGGGCGGCGGCATGCGCGCGCGTTACGGCGGCACTTTTTTGTTTGGCGTCAATGAAACTTAGGGTTGATTTTTGGTTTTGAGTTCAATATATTCTGTCTGCTGTTTTTCTTTTTGTTTCAATTGTTTCACTCGTTGTTTTTTCTTTTTGTTCCAACCAAACCATCCCGCTTAAACAGACGCTTTGCGTCTGTTTAAGCGGATATCGTAGGATCGGAAGGTGCAAGTTGGAAACAGCAATGCAAAATTGGAAAAATAAAAACCTGTATTGTTAAAAACAGTTGCGGAAAACGGAACAAGTAAAACCTGTATTGTTAGAAACAGTTGCAGAAAACGGAACAAATAAAACCTGTATTGTTAGAAGCAGTTGCGGAAAACGGAACAAGTAAAACCTGTATTGTTAGAAGCAGTTGCGGAAAACGGAACAAGTAAAACCTGTATTGTTAGAAACAGTTGCAGAAAACGGAACAAATAAAACCTGTATTGTTAGAAGCAGTTGCGGAAAACGGAACA
>NZ_JAWDKD010000023.1:0-34590 GCF_032714475.1 Methanolapillus africanus
TATTGTTCAGAAACAGATGATGCAAAACGGGAACAGGAAAAACCTGTATTGTTCAGAAACAGATGATGCAAAACGGGAACAGGAAAAACCTGTATTGTTCAGAAACAGATGATGCAAAACGGGAACAAGAAAGACCTGTATTGTTGAAAACAGAAGATGCAAGTCCAAAAGAAAAAAGAAAAGAAAAAAGGAAAAATTTTAGTTAGTAAAAAGGACGTTTAAAGGAATCCTCATACTTTTCCGGATGCCGCAAAAAGTCCAATTTTTCTAAATCGTTGACAAGCCCGTACATATCTTCGCCCGAAAAGAGCCCGAAATCGGGATAACTCTTGGGTTTCTTTATGGAAACTTCCGGGACTTCGTCATAACTTTTGTTTTTGATAAAACCGCCTTCCGTCAGATAATACATCAAGCCGGCCTTTTCCCGAACCGGTTCGTAGTCGGAATCAAAAGCGTCCGACACCCAGTTGGCCATCGTCAGTTTTTCGTTGGACGCGTTCACGGTCACGTGTCCGAAATCCGGTGGAATGAGAACGACATCGCCTTCATGCGCTTCAATGACGATAAATTCCGAAAAATCGCGCTTTTGAAGGAGATAAGTGGCGGTGCCGTGAATGACTTGATAAACTTCGGGATAAGACGGCGCGTCGGACGCGGAGACGTGCGACACCGGCGGATGATAGTGACCGGCCGTTTTAATGAATTCGGGACCCAGCATGCCGGGCGGAATAACGGTGATATCGTAACGCAGAACATGCGTTTTCATTTTCGTCAAATCCTTGCCGTCGAGGTGCACTTCCCGGTACATATCGTAAAGAACACGGTCCGGCTGTTTGGTGAGCCAAATCTGATCCATCAAAACGTCAGACATGCCGTAAAGCTTTCGGGTGGAGAAAGCCGTGCAGACTTTGCTGAAATCCATTTGCGAATTCATATCAAATCTCCGTGAATTGGTTAAAGTATGACAAAAATAAATAATGTGAAGAAACTGTGAATGAATGTGTGAATGAATGTGTGAATGAATGTGTGAATGAATGTGTGAATGAATGTGTGAATGAATGTGTGAATGAATGTGTGAATGAATGTGTGAATGAATGTGTGAATGAATATGTGATTTAATTTTATAATAATCTGAAGTATATAAGTTTTAATTTGTTTTATAGTTTACTTTAAGTTTAAACAAAGTTGACAATTGCCGGAACATATAAAACCGCAATCAGCCCGGTCAATTTCATTTTATTCAAATCTTTTTCGAACGGCTTCGGCGTGTTCGAAAAGGCCTTCTTCTTCCGCCAGCGCAATCACGGTGTCTTTGATGTTGGAAAGTCCTTCCTTGCTGATTTTTTGAACCGTCATGAATTTTAAGAAGTGAGCGGTGTTGAGCCCGGAATACATCCGCACGTAGCCGGACGTCGGCAGCACGTGGTTGGTGCCGGACGCATAATCGCCGGCCGGAACGGGTGCGTAATTGCCGACAAAAATGGAGCCGGCGTTTTTAATTTTCGATAAAACGGCGTCTTCCAATTTCGGATCAACCATAATTTGAAGGTGTTCGGGTCCGAATTTGTTGGAAAATGAGACGCACTCGTCCAAATCTTTCGTGATCAAGACGGCTGAATTCAAAAGCGCGGCGTCGATGATTTCTTTTCGCTTTGCGGTTTTCTTTTGGGAATCCACTTCGTTCATCACCGCTTTTGCAAAAGCGTCCGACGGCGTCACGAGAACGGAAACGGAATTCGGATCGTGTTCGGCCTGCGCCAAAATATCGGCGGCGGCCATCTTTGGGTTGGCGAAATCGTCGGCGATGATGAGCACTTCGCTCGGCCCGGCCGGGAAATCGATTTCCGCAAAATCCCGGACCTTCATTTTGGCAGCCGTCACGTAAACATTTCCGGGACCGACGATTTTGTCGACCTGCGGAATACTCTCTGTGCCGTACGCCATGGCGGCGATCGCTTGCGCGCCGCCGGTTTTAAAGATTTTGTCGACGCCTGCGATTTTTGACGCGGCGAGCGTTAACGGATGAACGGTGCCGTCGCTGCGCGCCGGCGTACAAACGATAATTTCGCCGACGCCGGCCGCTTTGGCCGGAATCGCGGTCATCAAAACCGTTGACGGATAGCTGGCGCGACCACCCGGAACATAACAGCCGACGCGTGCGAGCGGCACCGGCTTTTGACCGAGAAGAATGCCTTTCGTATTTTCGACCCAAAGCTCTTTCGGAAGCTGCGCTTCATGGAATTTTCGAATATTGTCGGCCGCTTTTTGAAGGTGGGCCAAGAGTTCCGGCGAAAGCCCGGAAACGCCGTCTTCGATTTCTTTTTGGGAAACGAGAAGCGCCGATAACTTGGCTTTATCGAATTTTTCGGCGTAATCCAAAATAGCGGCGTCGCCATTTTCCCGGACATTTTTTAAAATCGCGTCGACCGACGCTTCAACATCGGAAAGCGCGGTGTTGCGGGAAAGAAGTTTCTTTTGGTCCGATTCGGATAAATCGGATAATTTTTGACAAATCATGAAGGATAAAACCGCCTGAAATCAAATAAACTTTGTCATTTTGAACAAAACGAAAAGAATATAAACGGAAGAAAAAAATGGAAAATAAAAAGAGGGGACCGTTTTTGAGAAATGAAAAAGAATGAAAGATGAAAAGTGAAAAGAACGTAAAACGAAAAGAACATAAAGAAAATAATGTAAAAATAAAGAAATAAAAGAAATGAATGGGGAAAGAAGGATTACAAATACCGTGCAATCGCTTTCGCATATCTTTTATACCAAGCGTTGCCGTACATGAAAGAACGGTAGCCGAGCCGGACGTTGTTGGAATTGACGACGTAAAAGTCGGTCAGAACTCTGACAAACGGAAGGTGGTTCCCGGTCTGAACGAAGAATTTGAGTAAAAAGAAGAATTCGTAGGTCACATAACGCAAATCTGAAATAATCATCGCCGGATTAACAATCGCCAATTTGATTTCGGTCGCCAGAAACATCAGCGCGCCAAAAATGAGGGAGATGCCGCAAAAAACGGCCATACAAACGTCCGTCAAATAATACCGCCGCGTTCCATCCGGATTAAACCGTTTCAGATTAACCATTTCCGTCACTTCTTTTTTTGTGAATATATTAAAGACGTTATTTTCAATATATATTCTTTCTCTACGACAATCGCTTTTTTCGGACTTGCAGGGTTGACGAAAAACGGAAAGAGACGACGTGTTTTTTGAGGACTTTTTTGAAACGGAACAAAATATTGAGCCGCCTGATTCTTGTTTTTATTTCACCTATTGTTTTATTCAAAAAGACGTTAATTGATACTGTTTTTGAGTAAAAATCCAAGAATTTTTTTGATTTTTGGACCATATCGTCCGAACCCGTTTCCAAAAATAGATTGTACCGGCAGATTCTGATTGCCAATTGTATCCAACGGATCTGTTTTTTAGATTCCGGCTGCACCTGCTGTTTCCAAAAGTACAGTTGTTTCTTGGTACCGATTTGCATCATCTGTTTTCCAAAAATACAGTTGTTTCCTGATACCGATATGCATCATCTGTTTTCCAAAAATACACATATTTCCTGATACCGATATGCATCATCTGTTTCCAAAAATACACTTGTTTCTTGGTACCGATCTGCACCTATTGTTTCAAAATGCACCTTCCTGTTAAGGATATCCGCTTAAACAGACGCAAAGCGTCTGTTTAAGCGGGATGGTTTGCTTGAAAAAAGAAAAGAAAGGAAGGGATATTATTTGAAAAAAGAGAATTGACCGGCAGTTTTCCTATAATTTTAAAAAAGAAAGGAAAAGGATTTGTTTTTCAAGAAACGTGTCGCCATAACGCGCGCGACGCCGCCCACATCAAATTTGTTTCGTCAGCTTTTCATTCATCCATTTCCAAAAAGCCGGATCCTGAATTTGACAAATCTCGTCCAAACCGATGATTTGGTACCCGTCGGACACTGCCGCTCGCACATGCCGGCCGAGCGCCGCTTCCTTGAGAATTTTGTCGGCGATCAAACTCTCCGCCGTTTGATATTTCCGAACGATTTCCGCCACAAGATATTCATTCTTAATTTTCAGCGTGAACGTTTCGTCCGCATCTTTATATTTGCCGTAGAAAGATTGAGCGTTGTCAGCCGCCCAAACCGGCGGTCCGACACGCCGTTGAAGCGGCGGCAGCATTCTTGACATCAATTCGACCAGAATAATGCATTTGTCGCCGGCAAACGCATGCGTGTTCATGACAGCAAAATCGTTCACGGTCAGAATTTCACCCAACGAATTCTCGAGGCGGAAAAGCTGCGGATAAAGCGTGTCGTCCGCCTTTTGCGGCGCGTCAAACGCAACGCCGACCCATTCCGTCCCCCGCTTTTTCATGATGTTTTTAAATTCAGCCACAGGCAATGGCGCATATTCCTTTTTCACAAAGAATTCGGCGCTTGGGTTTTTCATATAACGCTGAGCCGCGTTGATAAATTGCGCGAACCGCGTCAACGAAAGCGCGGCGGCGACGTTGCGCTTCGGATCGGTCGGATCGATGACGACGAGCGGATCCTCGTGCGCCAGCGTTTGGTGGCCCATGATGTCGATCGTCTGACCGAACCGCCAGCTTGCCGCGTTTTTAAGGACGTCTTCAAACGAGCCGTACCAAATAACCAGCAGCTCCGTCAAATAACCGGAAAAGCCGCCGTTGCGGACTTCCGACCCGTAAACGCCGCTGCTTTTCATGAATTGTTTCAGCAGAAGCACATCGTCCTGTTTCCCCGGAATGCGTTCTTTGATAAAACAGCAATGAAACGGCGTCCGGTCGACGGCCGACTTGATGTCGGACGCGCTTTTGACCCGGAAACACGGCACCAAATCCACTTCAAAACCGCCTTTGGTAATATGAATATACGGATGCTCCGAATGCCGGTCTTCCCAAGAATCACCGGACTTTGCCACTTCCATCAAAAGACGCCGGCTGCGCGTTTCCATATCCTGCCGGGAAACGTCTTCCGGATAGGAAACAAAAAGATCAATGTCATGGTTGCCGGAAAGCCAGGTGGAACGCTCGGCGGAGCCGACGGAAATCGGAACGATATCGTCCTCGCCAAACATCTCCGCCGTTTTGCAAATCGTTTCCAAAAGTTCGGCTTTGACCGCTTCCAACTTCGTTCTCTCCGCGTCCGACGGCCGGATTTTCGGAAGAACCTGCGCCCGGATTTGCGAAAAAACGGCAGCGTCCGGAATCTGATCTGCATTTGATATTTTATGGGAAGTCATGACGTCACAAGCCTGTATAGATAAGTGAAAGAAGAAGCAACTTCTTTTTATTAAATTTTATCTGAAATTTTGGTATTTTATCGATTATGAATATTGTCTGATTTCCGGTTTTGAATGAAATTCATTTTTGACGCGTATCATTCATATACTAAGAATCAAATGAATTTTCCAGCTTTTTCGATTGGCCAAATAATTGAAAAAAAGGAAAACTTCTAAAAACAACCCGAAGAACCCCTTGAAACGGATTCTTCATCCCCAAACCCGGTCATTCAGTCGAAAAGAGTCGACTGAATGATTCAAGGGGCGTTTTTGTTGTCTTTCAACCGCGAACCGCATACTTGAAACCTATGCTTTCGCACGGCAGCCTGCTCATAAAAGACCGGCGCCAACAAATCTGAAACAAAAGAAATCAAAACAAGCTGACATGCTCGAATTTCATTCAGATTTTATATCAATTATTGCTACAGAGGAAGTAAACTATGGATTTTAGCGTTTTATATATCATCATCTTTTGGCTCATTACCATGACGGCCGTCACTCTCGTGTCCGTCCGCATCATTAAAAAATATCCGGTCTACGGATTCGTCGCTCTGACCGCTTTTTACGTCACCTACCTGCTCAGTTCGCAGGTGATTGCCACACGCCTTGTCACCTACGACTTCGGCACCTGGTTCGGATACAGTTTGATTCTGACCGCACCGGCCGCCGCCATCATTTACCCGTTCATTTCCCAAGTGCTCGACATGATCAACGAAGTGTACGGCAAAAAAAGAGCCGTGACCGCAATTGCCATCGCCCTTTTGACCCAGATTTTGTACGTCATGTTCGTCGCTATGTCCATGCAAATCCCGGCCGCGCCGTTTTATGAACTCAACGAAGCCTGGCTGTCCATTTTCAGCCTCAGCGTCGGCATTGTTTTCGCCAGCTGGATTTCATTTTTGGTTTGTTCAATTCTGGACACCTACATGTTCTCCTTCATCAAACAAAAATTACGCCCGCGGGAACTGGCCTTTAAAGGAGACACGTTCTTTAACCCGTACATTTGGATCCGATCCTTGCTGACCGACGTCGTCAGTTTGGCGCTGGACTCCATCATCTTCGTCTTCATCGCGTTTTACATCATCGGCGGCATGCCGCTGGACGTCGTCACCGGATTGATTGTCGGACAACTGATCGTTAAAGTGTTGGTGGGCGCCGTGGACACGCCGTGGTTCGCACTCTACAAGAAATTGATCGGCGACATTGACTATTCCAAGAAAATCGAACAAGAATTGTGATCATAACAGATCACAATTTTACTTTACGTTTTTTATCATATTTTATGATTTTTTCATATTTTATACCATTTCTGAATCATATTTTATGATCATTTTTTATTACCATTTTTTATTACCATTTTTATGATCATTTCTTATTATTTTTTGAACGCCATACTTTTTCCGATTTTTGTGTTACAAAACTATTTTAAACAAAGGATAACTTTCTGTTTCTATTCAATTTATTTCATAAACAGACTCAGAAAATAACGTCAGCCAAATTGAAATGGTTCGGGCGTTCGCATTTTTAACATTCAACCGCCAAAAGCCGTCTTAACTTATGACAATCATCGATTAATTACAATTATACCGACAGGGGGACCCTGAGAAATGGAAAATTCAGAAATACCGTGGACCAAAATTGCCGTTTTCGACTTAAATCACGGCGGACTTGCGATTGCGAGCCAGCTGCTTAAAAAAGGCGTCCAACTCACCGCCTTTGACATTTACAAAAAGATGAGCGACGAAAAGATCAAAAAAGCCACGGAAGACTACGGATTTTCGGTTTCCAACAACTTGGCGGACTTGGACGCGGACGAGCCTTTCGAACTGGTTTGCCTGCCGATTCACGTCGACAGCCAAAACGAATTCGTTCAAAAAGCGATCGAATTGAATCTCCCGACCATGACGCACCACGATATCGTCGGTCGGATGCTTCACGGCGACAAACGGCTGGAAGGAAAGAAACTCATTGAATTCACCGGCACCCGCGGAAAAACAAGCGCTTGCACACTTTTCGCACAAATGCTGTCTTACAAAAAATGCATCGGATTACACACATCCAAAGGCATTTCCGTTTGGAAAAACGGTCAGTTTAAAATGATCCGAGAAGGCGTCAGCATCTCTCCGGCTTACGTTCCGGACATCATTGATTTCATTTTTGACAGCGGCTACGACCCGGAAACATTCGTCTTTGAAATTTCACTCGGCAGCACCGGCGCGGAAGACGTCGGCGTTTTGACGACGCTGGAACCGGAATACATGGTTTCCGGCAAATCCTTAACGTCGACCGAAGTCAAAACACAAATATTTACCCGCGCCAAAGAAAACGGCACGTTCATCGTCAATTACAACGATTGGGAAAAAATCAAAAACTACATCCGAAAGGACCAAGAAGTCATCGTTTTTGACGCGTCCGGCAAAGCCGTGGAAGACGGACAGCCGACCGATGTGTTTTTAAATATTTCCAAAGGGAAAGACGGCAAAAAGACCGCCGAAATCGAATCCTCCCGCAACAGCAAATTTTTCAGCGTCGACTTGTCGGACGATTACGACCCCGAATCTTACAAAACCGCATTTGCGGCGTCCATTTCCGCCGCGCTTGAGTTCGACGTCACCGAATCGCAAATCGCGGACGTTCTCGAACATTTCAACGGCATCACCGGACGGATGAAAGAAACCGAAGAAGAAGGCCGGCGCGTGATTGACAACTCCAATTCCGGATTAGATATTTATTCCTGCGAATGGGCGATCAAATACATGCTGGAGAAATATTTCGACAAAAAATCACCTTACTACGACACCGCTGCCAAACGAGAGCTGATCGTCGTGATCGGCGAGGAAGGCCGGACGGTTTGCGACGGCATCGAGCCGTTTGCAATTGATAAATTAGTAGAATATTACAAAAAAGACATTGACAAACTGATTTTGGTCGGCGACCGCTTGAAAAATTACATGGGCGACAAATGCAGCCGCAACGTCGACGCCGAAGAAGCCGGAAACGTGGAACCGCCGGTCGAAGCCGGTGAAAACGGCGACGTCTGCACATCGCTTTACGCCGACGATTTCAAATCCGGATTTATGAAAGCGCTTGACGTTTCAAAAGAAGGCGACATCATTGTCATGGCCGTGAAAAGTTTCAGATAATCAATCAATCAATTGGGATCGTGACGGAAATATGGAGCGGAAAAGATGATGAGAGATGCGGTGCAAACCATCGGCAACCTGATTGACAAACAGACGACCGTCCTCATCAGTTCCGTCGACGAAGACGGTTTTCCGAACACGAAAGCCATGCTCGCGCCGCGCGTGCGCGACGGCATCAAAACATTTTACCTGACGACCAACACGTCGTCCGCACGGGTGGCCCAATACCGGAAAAATCCGAAAGCATGCCTCTACTTCTTTGATAAGCGGTTTTTCCGTGGCGTCATGCTCAAAGGAACGATGGAAGTGCTGCAAGACGCCAAAAGCAAAGAAATGATTTGGCGGGACGGCGACACCATGTATTATCCGCTCGGCGTCACGGATCCGGACTACTGCGTGCTGAAATTTACGGCGGAATCGGGCCGGTATTACAGCAATTTCAAATCGGAGAACTTTCCGGTTGAATGAAGATGGAAGCCGGAAATGAAAAAATAATGAAATATCAAGTTCAGAATTATATCTCATCACAAAACGAGGAAAAAGATGTCTGCAAATAATGATTTAATTGTTCACCCGAGACCCAGTTCGATTGTGGCGTCGCTTTACACGCTTCGGGATTTGAACGTGGACGTCGCGATTTTGCACGGTCCGCCCGGCTGTTCTTTTAAACACGCCCGGCTGCTTGAAGAAGACCAGCTCCATGTTTTGACGAGCGCCATGGACGAAAGCGATTTCGTTTTCGGCGGCCAGGGAAAATTAGCGGCGACGATTGACCGCGCCGTCGAGCTGTTTTCTCCAAAATCGATTGCCTTGGTCGGCACCTGCACCAGTATGATTATCGGCGAAGAATTGAAAGATTCGGCGTCAACTGTTTCCGATGACATTTCCGTCATTTGCGTGGAAACGCATGCCGGTTACGCCAACAATACGGCCGGCGTGATGGCCGTTTTGGAACCGGCGGCAGACCTCGGTTTAATCAGCAACGACGAACTGATCCGCCAGCGGTTTTTGCTCAAAGAAGCGACCAACATCGAACTTCGAAACGGCGCCGCCAGCCGCGGTTACTTGGAACCGTCCCGCGGAGACTTGAAATACAAAGTGGCGGAACACCTGATCGGTTTGCTCAAGTCCGGCAAAAAGATCCTCGGCATCCTGAATGCCAAAAAAGAAACGGCGTACATGTTTGCGGATGAAATTCTCGCGCTTTACGAAACGGCGGAAATTTTGGGCGTTTCTGAAAATATTATCTTGATGGCCAACGCCGACACAAGTTTAGGACTTCCGCGCGTTCGCGAACACGCCAAAAACATCATGGCCGAATTCGAAAGAAGGGGTGTTCCGATTCATGAAATCATCGGCGGCCTGGATGAATACGCGATTACGGGCGACGCCGTGGCAGCGCTCATTGGCGAAAAGTATTCTGATTTTGACGCAGCACTCATTGCCGGCGTCCCCCATGCGCTTTTGATGGAACCGTTTGCGGGCATGGAATTAATTTCGATCACGAACGGTCCCCGGCAAGTGGCGCCGATTAAAGAGATGGGACACGATTACGTGATTGTGGAAATTGATTTGCACCCCAAAACGCTCGGTATTTCCTCGATCGTGCCGTCCGAGTTCGGCGACACGCTGCGGGCGATTTGCGCCGACCAAATGAATCAAAAATAAAAGAAGAAACGAAAAATGAATCTAAACCGGATTTGTTTTTGTTTCCCCCTGATTTTTCACTTTTTGAATTCGTTTGGTTAAGATTTTAAAAAAACAGGAAACAAAAGTTTAAATAAAAATCAAGAAATTGTTATTTTTCATATTTTAATTTAAAATTTAAATTTCTGTGCGGATTATGGATTATTTATACTGATACGGACATTATGATGAACATTAGGATTGACTGACGGATCTGACATGAAAAAAGTGATTGCAATTTACGGAAAAGGCGGCATCGGCAAATCGAGCACCGCGTCAAACATCGCGGCAGCGGCGGCGCTTTCCGGCAAAAAAGTTCTGATTATCGGCTGCGACCCAAAAAGCGACTCATCGATAACGCTTCTCGGCGGCAGGCGGATTCCGACCGTTCTTGACCTCCTCAAGGAAAAGAAAGACGTCGCCAAAGACGATGTGATTTTTGAAGGATTCGGCGGCGTTTTGTGTATGGAAGTCGGCGGCCCCGAACCCGGCGTCGGCTGCGCCGGCCGCGGCATTATCGTGGCGATTGAAACCCTGAAGAAGATTTATCCCGAATTTATGGACAACGACCTGATCATTTACGACGTCCCCGGCGACGTTGTCTGCGGCGGTTTCGTCGCGCCGATAAAAAAAGGATTCGTGAACGAAGTTTATGTTTTGACATCAGGCGAATACATGCCGCTTTACGCCGCGAACAACATTTGCCGCGGCTTTGCAAGAATCGGCATGGAGCTCGGCGGCGTCATCTGCAATTCCCGAAACGCCGACCGGGAACGCGAATTGGTGGAAGAGTTTTCAACCGATATCGGAAGCCGCCTTGTCGGCTACATTCCGAAAGATCCGATCGTTCAAAGCTGCGAACGCGACGGGTTCAGCGTTCTTGAAAAGGCGCCGGATTCTGAAATCGCTCAAGTTTACAAACAGTTGGCTGTGGAATTGATGAACAACAACACGAGGGTGAAAGCCGCGCCGCTCGATGACGAACAGCTGCGAAATTTGTCCAAAAAATACAGCGAATAAATAAAAAAGAAGAACGGGCTACCCGCACATCAAACGTGGCGCTGTAACGCGCGCGGCGCCGCCCCGCCAAAAAACAATAACGATAACAAAAATAATCAAAAAGGAGGAAAAACTGTGACAACATCCGAAAAATCAGAATTGGTTCCGCGAATTTTAATTTCCGCCGACCGCTCGTCATCGGGAAAAACAACGATTTCGATGGGCATTATGGCGGCTTTAAAGGGGCTCGGCTACACCGTTCAGCCGTTTAAGGTGGCGCTCGACTACATCGACCCGGAATATCACACCGCCATTACGGGACGCCGCTCCCGGAATCTGGACGGCTATTTGATGAATCCGGATGAAGTCGTCGACGTTTTTTCCCATGCCTGCGCCTCTGTGGAAAAGGACGGCAAAAGCGCGGACATTGCCGTGATTGAAGGCGTTCGCGGCCTTTTTGAAGGACTTGACGCTTATTCCGACATCGGAAGCACGGCACAGATTTCCAAAATTCTCAAATGCCCCGTGATTCTCGTCATCAACGCCAAAAGCATGACGCGTTCCTGCGCGGCGCTGGTCTCCGGATTTGCGACATTCGACCCGGACGTCAACATTGCGGGCGTGATTCTCAATAATATCGGAAGCATTCGGCATGCCGACAAAGCCGTGGCGGCCATTGAATCGACGACAAAAATCCCGGTCATCGGCGTCGTTTACCGTGACCCTGAAATGGGCTTTTCCATGCGGGAACTCGGACTCATTCCGATTCCGGAAGGCCGGAAATTCCATGACGGGTTCTTTGACAAGATGGGGAAAATCAAAGACAACGTCGCCGAAAACGTCGATTTGGAAAAATTGGTCGATCTCGCCAAAACCGCGGGACCCATTGTTCCGCCCAAGACCAGCCTTTTCGACAAGCGCGCCGACTTCGACAAAATCATTCATCCCAAAATCGGCGTCGCCTTTGACGAAGCCTTTAACTTTTATTATCCGGACAACATTGATTTGATGCGGGCGCAAGGCGCTGAATTTGTCAAATTCAGTCCGCTCAACGACATTATGATTCCGGACGTCGACGCGCTTTACATCGGCGGCGGCACCCCGGAAATATTTGCGGCAAAACTGGCCGGCAACAAAACCATGAAAGATTCCATCAAAGCGGCGTCCGATGCAGGAATGCCGATCTTTGGAGAATCGGCCGGCATGAACTATTTGTCCCGAACCATTTCCATCAAAAGTAACAGCGGCTGCGACATAAAATTTGAGATGGCCGGCGTCTTAAAGGCGGCAACCGTTTACGGAAGCGGCAAACGCGTGGTCACCTACACGAACGGCACGTTTGAAGAGGACACGCCGATCGGAAAAACCGGCGAGTCGTTCATTGCCCACGAATTCCACCATTCGATTTTGGAAAATATTTCCAAAGAAGCGGAATTCGCCATTCAGATTACGCGCGGCGTCGGCATTGCGAATAAAATGGACGGATTGATGGTGAACAACACCATCGGCACCTACACCCACTACCACGGCGTTTCTTACAAAAAATTTGCCGAAAACTTTGTGGACAGCGCCCGAAAATACCGCGAAAGCCGGCAGAACCAACAAAAATGAAAACAATATCATTAAATAAAAGATAAATAAATTGAAAATTATAGAATGAGTATCAGATTGAAGATCTGATACAAATTTGATACAGGTGTCTCTTTGAAAACCAAAATCCAAGGAAATTATGTTGTAGCGGGGCAGGAAGCTGTCTCCGCGCTTTACCAATCCGGCTATTTCGGGCGTCCCAAAGACGGCGTCCTTTATCTTCGGTTCGTGGAAGCCGCTTATCTTTTGTACCGGAATAAAATCGAGATTTTCAAAGACAAGACCCTGCTTGATTTTGACGCTTTTCTCAAATTCGCGGCGCTTAAAGAGGATTTCTTCGAACTGAAATATATCGTCTACAAAGACCTCAAAGAACGCGGCTATTATATTCAATCGGCTGCAACGGATTTCCGGATTTATCCGCGCGGCGGATCGCCGGGAAAAACGTCGGCCAAAAGCTTTGTTTTTGTTCAGTCGGAACGCATCGACTTACCGTTCGGAACGTTGATTCAGCACTTGAACAACACGGAAAACGTCCGCAAACAATTCATTTTGGCGCTCGTCGACGAAGAAAGCGACATCACGTTTTTTGAAATCAAACGCGTCGACGTCAACAACAGTTTTACCGGCAAAATGAGCTATTCCGTGCCGGATTTAACCAAAGCGGACAATGCGGCTGCTGTCGCTGCCGCCGCCGGACCGATTCCGGCCATTCTTCTGAAAGAACGGGTCGTCATGGACAACAAAGCCGTTTCCGAAATCCTTTACAACAACGCGTTTTTCGGAAAAATGCTGGATGAAGACCGACTCCAGTTGTCGCTTGTGGAAGCGCTGTATTTGATGGAACAAAATGTGATTGACGTCATGGATTTAAATTCCGAAAAAATGACACCGGATACATTTGCCGAACATGCGTCGGCGATTGAACCTGAATTTATGAAAAAATACACGGTTTACAAGGATTTGAAAGAGCGCAGCTTCGTTCCGAAAACCGGTTTCAAGTTCGGAACACACTTCCGTATTTATCAAAAAGTGGAATCGCTCGATAAGATTCCCCACTCCGAATTTTTACTTCATGTGATTTCACCGGACCATCAGTTTAAAATGCCGGTGACGTCGGGCGCGATCCGCCTCGCCAACAGCGTTCACAAACGGATGATTTACGCCGCCGATACCGGCCGTAAAATCGAATACATCGAATTTGAACGCATCAAAATGTAAACAAAATACAGAAAAAATAGATGATGAAGACGATGTGGAAATGGTTTGCGGAAGCGACGGCAATGAAAAAGGAAACGGGTTAAAATGGCGTTGACGGCGATTGCGGTGGATATTTCCGGACGGCACAAAATCAACATCGGGTATTACCTGGTGTGTTCGGCGGTTTCCGTTACCATGACGCCGACCGGTATTGATAAGGTGAACGAAGTTCAATCGGACGCGTTTTTAACGGACAAAGCCCCTGAACTTTCCGACGTCGTTTTTATGATTGAAAAAACAATCGCCAAAATCAAAGAAAAAGGACCGATCGTGATCGAAAGCGGCGACTTGTTTAACACGGACATCCATTTGTGCAAACCTCTGTTTTCCGTTGATATCCGGTATCAAGAGTCGATGGGCGACCGAAAAGCCATCGAAATCGCGCACCACGTGTCGCACAGCACCCGGAATATTTTGATGAAGGAACTGGGCATCGATATCCGAAACGCCGCCCCCGGAAAATGACACGCGGAAACAAATAAAGTCGGATGATCAAAAAATGAACTGAAAAACGAATCGGAAAGATTCGTAAAAACGTGAGAATTATAAAAATATGATGCAAGAGAGCGATAAAATTCAGGAACAGATTGTTCCGAAATACCGACGGAATCAAACGGAGACCGTCATTTTGGTGATGCGGGTGTCGCCGGATTCGGATCCGGACAAAAATGCCCGAAAAGCGGATGAATTTATTGAGCTGGCCAAGGCGCTCGACTACAAAGTGGCGGATTTTGTCACTCAGGAACGACATCCGGACCGGAAGTACAACGTCGGCAGCGGAAAAGCGCGGGAAGTGGCCATTCTGGCGCGCGATTTGCGGGCGACGCGGATTATTTTTTACGATCCGCTTTCCACCTCCCAAATTTACAACATTTCCAAACTCTGCGGCGAAGCGGGCGCTTCCTGCAAAGTGGTCGACCGTTTCCAATTGATTTTAGATATTTTTGCCGAACGGGCGACGACGCACCGTTCCAAACTCCAGGTGGAGCTGGCGCGCCTTCGGTACGAGTTGCCGAGCGCGAAAATGCTCATCGCGCTGTCCAAAAAAGAAGAACGCGCCGGCTGGGGCGGCCTGGGCGATTACGAAGATTCGTATGAGCAGGACATCAAAAAACGGATTTCAAGAATCGAAACCGAGTTGTCCAAAGCCGATTTGGAAGAAGAAGCCCGCCGCCTTTACCGCCACAAACGCGGTTTTTTCATGATTTCACTGGCCGGCTACACCAACGCCGGCAAAAGCACGCTTTTTAACGCGCTCGTCGACGAAAACGCGGAATCCAAAGACATGTTTTTCACGACACTGATTCCGAAAACACGTGCCTTGGAGTTTGGGAAACGAAAAATCCTGCTCACCGACACCGTCGGGTTTATCGAAGATTTGCCGCACTTTTTGGTCGACGCATTCCGATCGACCCTGGAAGGCATTTATTTCTCCGACATGATTCTCTTGACGGTGGATTTCAGCGAGCCGGTCGAATACATTCGGGACAAACTGATCACCTGCCATGAAACGCTGTGGGAAAAGGGAACGTCCAACATCATCACCGTTCTCAACAAATCGGAACTGGTGTCCAAAAAAGAGCAAAAACAAAAGCTGGAAGAATTGGAACACTTGGTGATCAATCCAGTTTTCATTTCCGCCAAAAATAAAACGGGACTCGACCGTTTGCTGCTTGAAATCGACCGAAACCTGCCGCAGCTGATTGTTCGGACGGTATCGCTGCCGAATACGAAAGCCGGCGCGTCGGCTTTGTCATGGTTCTATGAAAACGGGATTGTGGAAGAAATCTTGTACGGAAAATACATGACGTTTGAATTTATGGCGACGGAAGACGTGATTGCCAAAACGGACGATATTTTGAGACGGACGGAAGAAAAAGAGAATGAAGAAAATGAAAATTTCTAAAAAACCTACAGGTAATGTTCTAATGATTATACATTTCAATTTTTGAACATTTTCCTAAATCGATTTTAATGGAGTTAAAAAATCAATGTCTCAACAAGAATTAGGTCAGAATCAACAGATAGCCATACTTTTTCCAGATAAAGTATACGAATTTGAGTTGGGCATTCCCGTTGTTTTTTTAGGTGCAAATGGATCGGGTAAAACACGCCTTTGTACAGAAATTGAAAAAAGAAATGATACACGTTTTTCATCTACTTTTTCTGGACGTCGTTCTTATCCAGATAGAAGCTTATTAGTTCATAGACTATCAGCACAAAAATCTCTTTCGATACCAGATATAATTACAATACATGGAATTGAATCATCTGAAAAGGATTTATTTATAGGAGCGCAACATGAAAGTGCTTCTAAGTATCAATCAAAGTATAACTCGAATCCATCAACAGCTCTTGTTAATGATTATGATAAAGCCTTATCGTTGTTTTTCTCTCGAAACAATATCATTTTAGAAACACAACATGATATTTTTAGAACATCCGACAAAATTGGCCTACCTCGTCCTCCACTTGTAACAACACCAATTGAACAAGTTATTGAAATATGGAATTATTTACTGCCAAACAGAAAGCTTGATTTGTCTGGCGGTGCGGTTCACGTTGGAGGGAATGTACGCTATCATGGTAAAGAAATGAGTGATGGTGAAAGAGTTATCCTTTATATGATAATTCAAGTCCTTTCTCTCAAACCTAAATCTATTTTAATTATTGATGAACCGGAATTACATATTCATAAAGCAATATTGAACAAGTTATGGGATAAACTCGAAGAAATTCGCAAAAATTGTGTATTCATATATGTTACACATGACCTTGATTTTGCTGCTTCTCGAAATACCAATAAGGTTCTATGGGTGCGAGGGTTTGACGGAAACAAATGGGATTACAATTTTATAAATACAGATGATTACTCCGAACTTCCAGAAGCTTTGTTGTATGAGATAATTGGTACGCGTAAAAAAATCGTTTTTGTCGAAGGAGAAAGAGGAAGTTTTGATTACCAATTATATAAAGAATTATATGCAGACAAAAATTATCACGTGATTCCATGTGGTAGCTGTAAGCAAGTAATAAATTACGTAAAGGCAAAGAGGGGATATAATGCACTTGGCAGCATTGGTGTTGTTGGTATAATTGATAGAGATTTTCGTACTGATGATGAAATTAACAGTCTTGCTAAGGATGGAATCTATACTCTGAACGTAGCAGAAGTTGAAAATTTGTTTGTAGTTCCAGAATTGATTGATTTTGTATGTCGACAAATGGGTAGCGAATCTGAAAAAAATGAAGAAGCTAAAAGATTTGTTATAGACCAGTATAATCGTTTATTTAATAGCCAGATAAAAGAAGCAACCATTAAAACTATCAATTCTCAAATAAAGTGCATGAATATTAAAAATTATGAATTAGAGCCTCAAGAGATAGTGGATTCAATAATTAACGAGTTTACAGCTGATTACATACAAAGGATAATGGATGATAAAAAAATCATATACGATAAAACTACTGATATGACAGAAATTTTGCGTATTTTTAATCACAAAGGCCTTGTTACTGGTGTCGGAGAAAAGTTGGGCATTAAATCAAATGATTATCCTCGACGAGTTATCAATCTTTTGAAATATGATACTGGAGGAAGTAAACAACAAATAATTAATGCATTAAGTAAATATATTCCAGATTTGCCATAATTACTTAATTTCAAAAAAATCAATAAAAAAAGGGAATTTCCTGCCACCGGAAATTCCCTTCCTTTTTTCACACAATTGCCGTTCTTGCGATTGGCGGTATCGGTTTCGTTTTTGGTTCACACAATTTCTATCCGTTCAAAGGGATAAACATGAATTTTGGAGCCGTTCGAATATGGATTGGACGAATTTAATCCATAAAACGAATCGGGCGTTTGAAGATGATGAATTCGCCGCAAATGGATGCGAATTGCCAGCCTTGGGCCGCATACGATTCAATTTGGTCCACAATGTTGAGTTCGTCAACGGCGTCCATTTCGTATTCGAAATCCAGCAAACTTTCATAATTTTGATGGTTGTGATTTTTGGATTTTATGTCAAAAAATCCCGGCACTTGAATTGATTCTATCGACATTTCTGTCACCTCGTTCTCAGGTTCCTCTTCTTTTATTTTAAGAACAAACCCTTCAAGGACCTTTGAGCATATAAACTTCAAACAAGCGGGGTGAAAGTATTAAAGAAATATATTTTATAGTCGCCAATGAATTATTCTTTTAAAAAATCGTCTTTATTTTCCGATTATTTTATTGGATTATTTACAAAGAGAATATATAATTCAAAATCCAATTTTCAGGCATGTTCAAATTCGATTTACATATTCACTCACAATATTCGCGGGACTCAAAAGCCCCGCTTGAAGATATTTTACGGACCGCCAAGGAAAAAGGTCTTGACGGCATCGCGATTTGCGACCACGACGAAATAGAGGGCGCGTATAAGGCGATGGCATTGGTCCGCGAATTCCCGGAAAAATACGGCGGCTTGGTGGTGATTCCCGGCATTGAAGTCAGTACGGCCAAGGGACATATATTAGCGCTCAACGTGTCGGAAAAGATTCCGCCGATGATGACGCCGGAGGAAACCACCGATTATGCACGCGATTTGGGCGCCTTGTCGATTATTGCCCATCCGTTCCGAAAAAGCGCTCATGGAATCGGTTACGTTGAAGGCGCCGGCGCGGACGCCGTGGAAACTTTTAATTCAAAAAGCACCACGAACGGCGCCAACCAAAAGGCGGATCAAGAAGCCGACCGCCTCAAAATGCCTAAAACCGGCGGCAGCGACGCGCACATTGCGGAACTGGTGGGGCGCGGATATACAAACATTGACGCTACCGAAAACACAACGGAAGCGGTTTTAGAAGCCATCCGGCAGGGAAAAACAATTCCCGGCGGAGAACTGACGCCGTATTCGGTTGTTGTCCGGCAGATGGGCGGCAACGTCATTCGGCGGACGAAACGCTTTTTCAAAATGCAATTTCATGAGGTTTAAATGATTCAAATAATTCATACGGCCGACACACACCTCGGATACCGGCAATATCAAAACGACGTCCGAAAGCAGGATTTTTTTGATTCGTTCGCGTACGTCGCCGACAGCGCCGTAACGCTTGGCGCCGACGCCGTCGTTCACGCCGGCGATTTGTTTGATTCGCGCAATCCGTCACTGGAAGACTTGGTGGAGACGATTGCGGTTCTTCGGAAATTAAAAAACGCCGGCATTCCGTTTGTCGGCATCGTCGGCAACCATGAAGGAAAACAAAATACGCAGTGGCTGGATCTTTTTGAAGGGATGGGACTGGCGAAGCGTTTGTCTGAGAAACCGTACACGATTTCCAAGGACAGCGTGTCGGCACGTATTTACGGCATCGATAATTTATCTCATCCGAGACTATCAGCTTTCGATTTCTCCGTTTTTGAGCCGGAAACAGTGCCCGAAAATGAAACTGTTCGAACTTACAACTTATTGGTTCTCCACCAGCTTCTCAGTCCGCTCGTGCCGATGCAGCCCATGTGCTGCGGCGACTTTTTGGACAACATTTCGATTCCGTTCGACGCCGCGCTGCTGGGCGACAACCACAAATACGAATGTCAGAAGCACAACGACTGCTGGGTCACTTATCCGGGAAGCACCGAGCGGTGCAGCGCGTCCGAAGATGAAACACGGTATTTCAACCTGCTGACACTGGATGAAGAATTATCCATTACGCGATATATGATTCCGACGCGGGAATTTTTGACCATTTCCGTTCCGTACGGCGGCGAACAATCCGGTTATTTGGAAGCGGTTTACGCCAAAATCGACGAATATGCACAAAAGATTCCGGACGCTGTTGTTTTTGTGGAACTGTTGGGACTCAAAAAAACATTGATTTCGATCAGCGAAATTGAAGAATACGTTCTTGAAAAAGGCGCGCTCGTCGTCAAAGTCGGCGACAAGAGGGACCGTTACGACGAAGAACCGCAGCGCTTGGCGAATGTGACGTTTCAAGACCCGGACGAAGTCGTCAACCAAAACATCCGGATGCTGAATTTAACGGGCGCCGGCTTTCTTTTGGACAACGTCGTTCGCAGCAAAGAAATTTCAAAATCAAATGTCGACGAAGAGTCCGAAAACGGTTTAAAGGCTTTTCTGGAATCGATGGACTTTTCCGCGGAAATACGGCGGGAAAATTATGTGCGCGACGATTTCAGTTTCCCGGAAACGGTTGTGAAAGCAGAGTCGGAAAACATTTCGCCGATCGAAGAGGAAAAGCCGGAGACGGACCGCTTTGATGAGGCGGCTGGCGGCGCAAACGAAGACGATAAGCCGGTTGACTTGAAAAAACAAGACAAACAGCCGGAACCCGAAAATGAAAAAGAAAAGAAGCCGGGTCAAAAGCCGAAGCAGTATACGCTGGGCGACATGTTCGGATGAGGAGGAATGGGCATGAAATTCAAATCATTGCATGTGGAAAATATTCGCAGTTATCAGCAGCTGGACATTGATTTTAAAGACGGCGTCACCGTGATTTCGGGCGTGAACGGCAGCGGCAAATCCAGCATTTTGGAAGCGTGCTTCATCGGCTTATTCGGAACGGGCGCTCTTTCGGGAACCAGTCTGGTGATTCCGGACATGATCCGAAAGGGCAGTACGGTGGCGGAAATTGCGCTGGATTTCGAACACAAAGGCGCAGACTACCGGATCGAACAGCAGTTCAAAGTTCAAAAATCGGGTGCCGCCGGAAACACGAAGTCAATTCTGTACAAGAACGGCGAAATTATCGCGGAGCAAGCCAAAAAAACGTATACGGCCCTGTGCGAACTCCTCAATATGGATGAGGAAAATTTCAAAAACTGCGCTTACATCCGGCAAGGCGACGTCGACGCGCTCATCAACGCCAAACCCAAAGACCGGCAGCAGATGATTGACGATTTGCTGCAGCTCGGAAAACTGGAAGAATACCGCGAGCGGACAAACATATCAAAAACGTCCGTCAACCGCGTGATTCGTTCGGAAAACGACCGGCAAAAGGAAACGCAAAAGAAAATCGCCGAGATGAAGGAGAAAAACCTGTCCGGTCAAATCAATGACCGCCAAAAAACGTTGGAAGACATTAATACGGCCGTTTCCGGGCTTCGCGCGCAGAAAGAAGAAATCGGAAAGGACAGCGCACTTTTGGAAACGAAAATGAAAGAGCTGGAACAAATCGAAAAAGAGTTGGCCGACCTTTTAAAAAGTGCTTCTCAGTTAGAAAACGACTACAACAAAATTGTCGCCGACAAGGAAAAGGCGGTTGAAGACATATCGGCCAAAGAAAAAAGAATCGCAGAACTGCGCAACGCCGGCAAATTGATTAAAAATGAAATCGCCGGAGCCGATCCGGAAGAGCCGGTTAACGACATTCCGGCGCTTGTCTCCAAATTTAAAGCGGAGGAACGGACGGCAAACGATCAGCTGCATGAGGTTTCAAAGGCATTGGGCTTGGTTTTACAAGACAAGGATAATCTGAAAAAGCAAACCGATGAGAAAAGAATCGAAAAAGCAAAAGCGGAAAAAGGCTTGGAAGAAATCCGGACCAGATTAAGCCATCAAGATAAAGACATTGAAAAGATGAATCAAGCCGTCGAATCCGGATTTACGAACGCGCAAACTCAAAAAGAATCGTTTTTGACGCTGTTTGAAGACGTTTTGGATGAATTCAAAAAAGCGATGGTGCCGCCGTTTGAACAAACGGATTCAAACCCGGAACCAGCAAAATCGGAGGCAGACGCTGCGGAATCGGACGGCAGATGCCAACCGGTTTCGGACGGACCCTTTGAAGACATTTCATTCTGTTTCAGTTTGGTCAAAGCCGAAGAGCTGCCGATTCCGTCCGACGCCGAACTTTGGAAAAATCTCATTTCCGATATTGAGCGGTTGGAAACATTTATTCTTCAAAAATCAAAAGAAGACGAGCGGCGGCAAAGCGAGCCCGAGACGGAACGGGCTCAGATTTCGGGCGAATTGGAAGAGAAGAAAAAGCGGATTTCAGAAGCTGAAAAGGAAATTCTGGAGCTGGAAGCCGAACGCCAAAAAATCGAATCGGACCTTCAAGCCGAAACAAAACATGCTGCTGCGGTTTCAAAGAATTTGACGGATTTCCGGTTTATTTTGTCGGAAAATCAAAACAAACGCAACGCCAAGATCAAATTGTGTCCCGCGTTTGAAGAAACGGTTCCGAAAGCGCATTTGGATTTCATGCAAATTGAACCGGCCGATGTTGAGAAAACGTATGATTTTATTGTGAAAACGCAGGAAAGCGTCGTTTCCGAGAAATCCCGGCTGTCGGCTGAAAAAACCGGCATCGAAAAGGAACTCAAAAGAAAAGAAGACCTTTTCAAGTCCGGCAAGTGCCCCACTTGCAGACAAGCGGTTGCGGCTCAGCAATCTCAATCTCACACGCATGTATACGCCACCGATGACGAAATGAAACGGATGGCCGACATTGCCGCGCAGCTGACGGTTCTTGAGAAATCGGAAACGGAGAACAGAACCCAACTGTCCGTTTTAAAGGAAATTAAAGAATTGGACGTCAGAATCGAAGAGTTGAACTCTAAAATCAAAACCGCAACGGCTGAAGAAAAAGGCAAAAAAGAACTGATTGAAAAATACAAAGCGGATTTGGTTGAAAACGAGAAGAAACGGACTGAAAAAGCCGGCCAGAAAATGGAAAACACCGTTTTTTGCGACACGCGCCAAAAAGATCTGGAAGCGCTCAACCGCCGCTTGCTGTCGCTCAAAGAAGAGAACTCAAAACGGACGGCCAAAGCCGGACAGCTGACGGCGCAAAAGAAAATATTTGCAGAAACCGCTAACGGAATCCTTCGGAATTATGTGGCGCTGGAAAGTTTGAAAGATCTGAAAAACGAATCGGAAAAGCGAAAAGCGGAGCTTGAAAAAGCGATTGCGGACTTGACAGCGGCAATCGAATCTCAGAACCAAACTTTGGAAAAAATAACAGGCAACGAGGAAAAGATTCGGGCGGAAAAACAAGTCAAAGAAAATGTTTGGACTCAAAAAGAGAATCTGCTCAAAAAAGCTGAACGTTTATCCTTAACAGCCGGCGATGAGGAAAGGACAAAAATGGAACTGTCGGCACTCACGGAAAAAATGGCGCATTTGGACGGCTCCGCCAACCAATACCGGCGACAAATCACTGAAAAGAAGGAAAGGGCGGACCAACTGAACTCGAAGATGGACGGATTGAAAGTTTTGAACGGCATGACGCTGAACGAAAAAATCGACGAAAATAGAAGAAAAGAGTCGGCTGTTTCCAATCAAATTAAGGAATGGGAAGCGCACAAAACAACGCTGACGGAACAAATCGGAATGCTGCAAAGTGAAATCAAACAGCTGCGGCAGCTGGAAGAGGACGCGAAGATTCTGCGCAACAAAATCGGATTCTTGATGCTTGTTTTGGAAGACGTGACGGCTCTCGAAGACATGTATTTGAGAATCCGCGGCGACATGCGTTCCCGAAACATTGAGGCGCTCGACATTTTGCTCAACGATATGTTTGATTTCATTTATTCGAACAACGCGTATTCCCATTTGGAGCTGGACGCCGATTATAACTTAAAAGTGTATGAGAAGGACGGATCCGTGCTGGAGCCAAAACAGCTCAGCGGCGGCGAACGCGCGATTTTCAATTTGGCGCTCCGGTGTGCGATTTACCGGCTGCTGTCGCTCGGATTTGGCGAAGACAATCAAGGAAAAACATCCCTGCCGCCGCTGATTTTTGACGAGCCGACCGTCTTTTTAGACAGCGGGCATGTCGGGCAGCTGATCAAACTGATCGACCGGATGAAAGAAGACGGCGTCGGACAGATCATCGTGGTGTCGCATGACGAATCTCTGATTGATTCCGCCGACCAAAACTTCCGCATCGAAAAAGATTCGCTGACAAACGCCTCGGAATTGACGAGCGTCTGAGTTGGATTTTGAAAAAATCCAACCCTGTTTTTTATGATTTGAAAAAAAGTGATTGCCATAACGCGCGCGGCGCCGCCCATACACAAAACTTACCAGTGAATGACGAAATTGAGCAAATGCTCGACTTGCGCGCCCAACTCTTCTTTAAAGAAAGAGGCGTCCACAATCAGGTAGCCTTCCGCTTGGTCTTCTAAAATTTCAGCCAAGAATCCGAACCAGTAAACCACAAGTCCGCTGCCGTAAAGACCGGTGTATTCCAAAAATTGGTTCTTTTCGTAATGTTTGTGTTCCGCGGTGCCGCCGAAAAGCGCTTTGCTTTCGACCCAGTGAATCTATTGACCGGAAATGCAAATCGGTTTTTTGAGAACAAAGTCCGGGGTTTTTCCGGGACCGTTGGCGCGGATTTCGTCTTCGGACATAAAGTCGCAATTTTTCAGCGTGAGCCAAAGGGAAACGATGTTTTCGCCGGCTTTGCCTTTGACTTCCTGCATTTTATGCGCGCGCGGGGAAAAATAGTAATCGGAATTGAGAGCTTCCATCAGCTCTTTTCGAATCCGTGAGTTTTGAGCTTCTTTCGGATTTTTGTAAAGCGCCGCAATTTCCTTTTTGTTGTAGCCGATTTTTTTCAAAATAAGCGTTGAAATGAGTGTCGGCGGATATTTGTGTCTTTTCGCCAAATCTAAAAAAGAAACACCGGAAATCCAATCGTTCACGATTTCGTTTTCTTTTTTGTTCATCTGGTGATACGACTTTTTAACGACCTGAACGACTTTTTGATTGAGAATCGACGACAAAACGCCGACCGGAAGGTTGTATTTTTGAGACAAACGAATGACGTCGTCATGGCTTTTAAGCGCGTCGTAACAGGTTTTGTAAAGCGTCGAGTCCATTGTCGTCATCCGTTTCTGCCGGAAAAGAATGGCCCGGCCGATATAAGTTTAAATTGTGATTCATCAGAAATAATTGAAAACATTGTGTTTCGGTGTCTGAAATCGCCGATATTATTTAATTTTTTTTAATCAAAACGATAAAATAAAAATGGTTTTTTATATTTATTGAAAGATTATCATATATTTCCGGAATTATTAATTCTGGTTTTATCAAAATAGTTCAAAATAATTCAATATTAATATCGTATTGTCGTAACCTTGATTCAGGAGTAAACATGCGGACAGTTTTACGAAAACCCGGACGGTTTTATGAAATCGACGTCTTGCGCGGTTTTGCCGTTATCCTCATGGTCATTTACCATTTCCTGTACGATTTGGATTATTTCAACGTTTATCCCATGCCGTCCTGGTTTTGGCCGCAGCAGTTCTACGGATTCCCCGTCACGATTTTGTTTGCCGCCATCGCCGGCCTGTCGCTCACGTTGGCGGCCGCCGGGACAGCAGATTCTAGAACCCTCACCCGGAAATTTGTCCGCCGCGGCCTGAAAATATTTGCGGTCGGTCTTTTGATTACGGTTGTCACATGGTTTTACCCGCACGACGGTTTTATCGTCTTCGGAATCTTGCATCTCATCGGTATTTCAACAATCCTTTCCATTCCGTTTTTGCTCCGGCACACCAAATCCGGCGCAACCACGCCCAAAGATGCTTGGATTCCACTCGTCCTTGGAGTTGTAATTATTCTTCTCGGCCCGCTCGTCCGAAAAATATCGGGGCCTGCCTGGCTCATCCCGTTCGGCGTTCGCCCATCCGGATTCTCATTCTTGGATTACGAGCCGCTGATCCCGTGGTTCGGCGTCATTCTCATCGGTGTCGCGATCGGGTTTTGGCTGTATCCTGCCGGCGTTCGGAAAATTCATGTTCCGGCCCAGATGCCCGGATTTTTAAGCCCGTTTTCCATCATTGGGCAACACTCCCTTATTATTTATTTGATTCATCAGCCCTTGATTCTCCTGCTCCTTCAAATTTTTGGAATTATTGATTTAGGAATTTTCTAAAAAACAAGTGCTGCCGGTATAAATTTGGTTTTGGAAATTTAATCCGTGATAAGCTTTTCGATTTTGTCAAATTAAAAACGTTTAAAAGGTATCAGGAACTATTCTGTCAGAAATCAAAAGTTTAAAATCAAAAACAACTCAGACAACTCAACGGAAGGAAGCGAACAAAATGTATTCAAAAGAACTGGCGGAAATGGGTGTGGTGCTGTTTCGCCAGCAAAACGAATCCGGCGGCATTAAGCCTCATTTGTTCGTTCGCTTCAAATCTGTTTTCGGAAATCTTGTCACGTTTGCCATCGATACCACCCGCATTGCACAGAAGAGTTTGCAGCCGGACGCTTATCTGATTACGCACGCGCATTCCGACCACTACGGCAAATCCGCCATGCTGTCCGAACAAGCGTGGTGCTCGTCGGAAACCGCCAAAGCTTTGGAAATCCGATACGAAAAGAACTATTTGGGAAACACGTTCGAGCTCGGCGAAACTTTTTTGGCCGGCGGCGTTTGCGTCCAAACGTTCCCGGTTCACCACACGGCCGGTGCAACGGCTTTTTATTGGGAAAATGAAGTCGGAACACGCATTTTAGTCACCGGCGACGTGAAAGACGCGTGTTGCTTGCCGCCGTGCGACGTTCTCATTACGGAAGCCAGTTACGGCGACCCGGAAGATTTCGGATGCTATTTCGACGACGACATCGAAGGTATTGAAGAAGCGATTTTGGCGAACATCGGCAAAAAGGAAATTGCCTTTGGGGCTTACGAGTTCGGAAAAGCCCAAAAAGCGGTCACGGTGATTCGCCAATTGGGCTATAACGGACCGATCGCCATGAATGAAAAGACGCTCCGGCTGACGGAACAGTTTACGGACAGCGCCGGCGAGTTGGTTTTAATATCAGAGAAGCGGGAAGCCGCCGCTGCAGAAAATGGAGAAATGACAACTGCTGAAAACGAGGAGTTTGCTGCTGCCGGAAACGGAGAAATTGATGTTGCCGGAAAAGAAACAATCCGGTGCGGTATATCTGTTGTTCCGCCGCACGTTCTGTCGGAAATGAATTTGGAAACGCAAAAATATGTGCTGACCTGCCGGACGGACTATCCGTTCCAAAATATCCGCCTCAGCGACCACTTGGATGTGAACGGACTCACACGCATGGTTCAAAATCTGAATCCGAAAGTGACGGTCGTCTACCATCCGAACAACAGTCCGCGCACGAAAAAATTTGCCAAACACCTCAACAAGACCGGTTTTTTGGCTGTGTCGCTTCAGGATATTAAAAACATCGTCGGCAACGGAAAACAAAACGGCGCTCAAAAGACATCGGCGGATCCGATTTCACCTCAAAACCCGTATGAAGAGATAAGAGACGAACGGGAAATCAAAAGCCAAGCCGTTTGAAAACATTTATAAGTCTTTCCTTTGTTGTATCTGCTCAAATCAATCCATTTTTAAGAAATAACTTTCTAAATGACGATTCATAAATATTAAATATCATTTTCAATTGACGAATCATTGACCAATCATTTCGACTTATCGCGATAATTATTCCCGGAGAACGGAAAATGGCAAAAAGAGAAGCGGCAAAAAAAGAAGAAAAGGGAAAGCCCGAACACGTTGAAGCGGAACAGGTCGCCGGAAAACCCGACGCGGCAAATGCAGCCGGAAAGCCGGAAAAAACACCGGAAGAAAAGAAACGCGCGTACAGAGAAAATCTTGTCAAAACATTGAGCGCCGCTCTTTTCGGAATTATATGCGGCGTCCTTTGTTATGTTGCCTTCGGCACGGGCGAAAATGTCTTTTGGCTGCTGGTTCTGATTCCCCTTTTGGCGGTCACTTATTATATCCAAAGACGGTTGGTTTTCCCGATGGTAAAATTAGACGTCAGTTCCATTTCCGGCAAAGAATGGATCGGTATTCAGTTCCTTGTTTTACTTTACTGTCTGGTGACGTGGACCATTATCTTAAACGCCAGCTTTTTGTGAGAAACGTCGGCGAAAGCCGACTCTTTTTTAATATTTGACCGGACGCGAAATGAAATTTTGACGCCGGTTTTGGAACATTGAATTTAAATCCTTTCATTTTATTTTGATTTCAAAATCATTATTTTCGATTGAACGACTTTACAATAACGATTCATTTGCTTTTGGGAAAAGATTATGAGAATAGCTATTTTAAATAAAGATAAGTGTCAGCCGCGCCAGTGCAGCAAAGAATGCTACAAATACTGCCCGCGCGTCCGAACCGGAGACGAGACGATTTTATTCGGCGACGACGGGAAAGCGATTATTTCCGAAGAACTCTGTGCCGGCTGCGGCATTTGCGTCAAAAAATGCCAATTCGGCGCGATTATGATCATCGGTTTGCCGGAATCGCTCGACAAGCCGACGCACCGCTACGGCCAAAACGGTTTCACTCTTTTCGGACTGCCGGTGCCGCAAAAAGGAAAAGTGACCGGTATTTTGGGTCCGAACGGCATCGGTAAATCGACGTCGGTTCAAATTTTATCGGGAACGCTCATTCCGAATTTCGGGGAAAAGACCGCGGATTGGGACACGGTTTTGAAACATTATGCCGGAACGGCGCTTTATGATTATTTCAAATTAGCAGCCTCGGGACAATTGCGCGTTTCTCAAAAACCGCAGTATGTGGACTTAATTCCGAAAGCTTTTAAGGGAAAAACCATTGACCTTTTGAAGAAAGCCGACACCAGCGGAAGTTTGGATATGCTGGTCGACCGGCTCGATATGGCTGACATTTTGGACCGCGACATCAAAGCGCTCAGCGGCGGCGAACTTCAAAAAGTCGCCATTGCCGCCTGTGCCGCCAAGGACGCCGACTTTTATTTCTTTGACGAAATCAGCCCGTACCTCGACATTTACCAGCGCATCAACGCCGCCCGCCTGATTCAGGAAATGGCGAAGGAAAAAGGCAAATCCGTGTTGGTCGTCGAGCACGACTTGGCGATTCTGGATATGCTGGCCGACACCGTTCACATCGCTTACGGACAAGCCGGCGGCTACGGTGTGATCACGCTTCCGAAAACGGTGAGAGTCGGTATTAACCAATACATTAAAGGTTATCTGCCGGAAGAAAACATGCGGATTCGCGATGAAGCGATTCGTTTTGAAACACACCCACCGGTAGAAGGACCGGACATCAAAACCATTCTGTCTTACGACTCGTTTTCCAAGTCTTTTGAAAACGTATTCTCATTGGAAGCCAAAGGCGGCAGCATCAAAGAAGGTGAAGTGCTGGGTATTGTCGGTCCGAACGGCACCGGTAAATCCACGTTTGTGAAGATTCTGGCCGGCGAAATCGAACCGGACTCGGGCGAAGTCGGCATTGACGTGAAAATTTCCTACAAACCGCAATACATCAAAGCCGATGTGGAAGTCCGTGTCCGCGACTTTTTGATGGACCTCGCCGACAATTTCGGAACCAGTTTCTACGAAGTGGAAATTGCCCGTCCGCTCCAGCTGGCATCGCTTTACGACAACATGCTTTCCGACTTGAGCGGCGGCGAACTGCAGCGTGTGGCGATTGCCGCTTGTTTGAGCCGCAACGCCGACTTTTACATTTTGGACGAGCCGAGCGCGCATCTTGACGTCGAGCAGCGCGCGATTGTGACGAAAGTCATCACGCGGTTTGCGGAAAGCAACGGTAAAACGGCGATGGTGGTCGACCACGACATTTACATGATCGATATGATCAGCCAGCGATTGATTGTTTTTGAAGGCGAGCCGTCAAAAAGCGGTATTGCAAACGCTCCGACAACCATGAAAAAAGGCATGAACAAATTCTTATCGAATTTGGATATCACCTTCCGGCGTGATGAGGAAACAAAACGCCCGCGTGTGAATAATTACGATTCACGCCTCGACCGCGAACAAAAGGAAAAGGGCGAATATTACTACACGGGCGAATGATTCAATCATTTGCCTTTTCTTTTTTGTTTCTGTTTTGTTTTTATTTTTTTATTTTTTATTTTTTATTTTTTTCTGTTTTCATTTTCTTTTTTCTTCATTTTTCACTTATCCCAAAATATATTAGATTTGAAAACTTTTATATTACTATGCCAGATGTTCTCATTAAAAACGTCCGCTTGCTTGCGGATGGCGTGCTGACGCCCGCCGAAATTCTCATTGAAAACGGAAAAGTGACCGGAATTGCCAAAGAGTTCCGGATTTCCGAATACGACGCACTGATCGACGGAAAAAACGCCGTCGCCATTCCGGCCGGAATCGACGCGCACGTTCACTTCCGGGACCCGGGAATGACCTACAAGGAAAATTGGTACACCGGATCCTGCTCGGCCGCAGCCGGCGGCATCACCACTGTTTTGGAACACCCGAACACACTCCCGCCGGTTATTGATAAATCCGGATTTTATTTGAAATTGAAGCAAGCCAAAAAGAAATCCATCATTGATTTCGGCATCAACGGCGGCGTCACCAACAATTTAGAAAAATTAACCGAACTGTGGGCGCTTGGCGTCAACTGTTTCGGCGAAATATTCATGGCGGAATCGACGGGCGGCCTCAACATCAGCAATGATACGCTTGGCAGCGCGCTGTCAAAGATCGGACAAATGGAAGCGGTGGCTGCCATTCATGCCGAGGACGACGCGCTTCGCCTTCAAAACGAGAAACTCCTTCTGAATGACAATTCCGACGACGTGCATTCCCGTATCCGGCCAAATGAATGTGAAGAAATTGCCGTTCGGAATTGCCTGAAAATCAACGAAGCCGAAAAAACGCCGACAAACATTCATTTCTGTCACACGAGCACGCCGGAAGCGGTGGCTTTGATTGACGCCGCCCGAAAAGATCTGCAAGCCAAACAGAATCAGATGATTGAAAAAAATAAAAACAAAGATCCGGCAGAAAGAACGAGCGATTATCAAATTCTCCGGCACATCACCTGCGAGGTGACGCCGCACCACTTATTTTTGTCAACGAAAGACTGCGGACGGCTCAAGACGTTCGGCAAAATGAATCCGCCGCTGCGCGATCCGAAAAGTGCGGAATACATGATGACTGCGCTGCGAACCGGTTTGGTGAACGCTGTCGCGTCCGACCACGCGCCGCACCGGACTTATGAAAAAGAAACGGCGATCAAAGCCGCGCCGTCGGGCGTTCCCGGCGTTGAGACGCTGATGCCGCTCATGCTGGCGGCGGTTCGGAAAAACATGCTGTCGCTGGAACGGATGATTGAAGTCACCAGCCGGAATCCGGCGCGGATTTTTGATCTGGAGCGGCTCGGCAAAGGATTCTTAAAACCCGGATTTGACGCGGATATTGTTCTTTTTGACCCGAAAGACGTTCAAGTGATCAAAGCGAAAAATCTGCATACCCGCTGCGAATGGACGCCTTATGAAGGCATGGACGGGATTTTTCCGGCGATGACGCTGTCGCGCGGCGATGTTCTGTGGGACGGCAGTCAGATTATTGCCAAAAAGGGACGCGGCAGTTTCTTGCCGGGAAAAGGACGAAGACCGGATGCGGATGAGTTTGACGGCGTCGATGATCGCGATTTGATTGATGAGAATGAGATGGAAAATGAAGAAGAGGATGAATGATTGGATCATTCGTCTTCATCTTCAAATTCGTCATCAAATTCATTTTCGGCGTCCACGTCGATGTATTCGATGGAATCCATTTGCGAACGGATGAGGTCGTCGTGTTTCTTTTCAAGGAAGCTGTAAACGGTGCCGTGGTTGACGCCGTTGACGAGCATATCGATGGCGGTTCGAATGATGGTGGTTTGTTCCGGATAGCCGATAACGCTGACGGTTTTGCCGTAAACGGAAATTTTCACATTGATGAGGCGTTCGGCGATTTCACGTGTTTTTCCTTCGCGGCCGATGATCCGGCCTTTCAGGCGCGCCAATTCTTTGGGCGTTGTGGCGGCTTCCGATAAATCGATGACGTCGAGCATCAGGAAGTCGTCGTTGAAGAGTTCAAGGGCTTTTTCGGGAGAAAAACCGCGGGCAATGGCTTTGATGACTTCCATCGCGCGCATGGAAAGGATGACGTCTTCTTCGGATTTGATTTCGATCCGGCCGTCTTCGCCGTCGATTTCTAAAACCACTTTGGCGGCTTCTTCAATTTGCTTTTTGGTACTGCCGCCGGGACCGATGATAACGGCGACTCTTTCTTTGGGAACTTTTAAAAATTGTGTCATAGTGATCTTCCTATTGTGATGATGAGATGAAATAAATTTAATTAATTTTCGGATAATTCTAATTCTTCCGAATCGGTTTCAATTTGTTCATTTTCGGATTCGTCCGGCTTGTTTTCACCGGATTCGTTGAGTTCTTTTTCGTATATTTCGTCCGTTTCATTTCTTTGCTTGACGTGCTGCAAAACTTCTTTTTTGTCGGCTTTGACGCCGTATTTTTTAAAGAAACGGAGAATATTTTCAAGATCCCGGGACATAAATTCGCGGGCGTTGGGATGGTCGAGCGTGACGGCTTGTCCGACGTCGATGATGACGGCTTCCATTTTTTCGGTATCGACCAAAATGTTGTATTCGCTTAAATCGGAATGGACCAAATGCGCACGAACATAAAGCCGGCGGATGTCTTCGATGACTTGATCGTAAATGTTTTGCGCCTCCGCGTCGTCCAGCGGCGTATCTTTCAGCAGCGGATAGGGAATTTTGTCTTTGCCCATGAATTCCATGACGAGAACGTTGCGTTCGTTTACAATCGGACGGGGCGCCCGGATGCCGGCTTTTCGGACGCGCAGAAGATTTTGGGCTTCTTTTTGCGTCCAGGCGAAAACGATATCTTTGCGGCTGTGGCGGATATTGGTGAAGCGCGGATCTTTGAGGATGTACGGGTCCATCGCTTTGAAGGTGCCGGAGGTCAGCCGGTAGATTTTTACGGCGACTTCACCTTCATTTCCGGCGGCATAAAAGACGTTGGCTTCTTTTCCGGTGCTGATGGAGCCGCCCATTTCCGTAATGTATCCTTTGTTGGCGAGCGTGTAGAGTAATTTCAGAGTCGGGACGTCAAAGACGTTTTCCTCGGCTTTTAAAAAGGACGAATCTTTCTTAAAAGTCCGGTTTTTGTCTCTTTTGTCTTCGATTTTTCGCATTTGCTTGTCGATTTTTTTCTCACTCATTCCATCACAGCGCTGCGTTTGAAAAAAAGAAATGACCAATCTGCTTGTTCTGGTTTTTATTGGTCAATTCGGAGGTCATGGTAAAAATTGAAAAAATAAAAAGCGGAACCGTGGTTCCGTAAAGAATTATTTGCGGAGGAAGCCTTTTTTGTCCAGCCAGTCCACCTGCGGACGGGTGTATTTCCAGATGATGTCGGCTTTTTCGTCCTGGAAATCCCACGGAACGGCGATCACGACGTCGCCTTCATGGATCCAGATTTTCTTTTTCATAGAACCGGGAATCCGGCCCAAGCGGACAACGCCGTCCATACATCTTAATTTTAAGTGGTTGGCGCCGAGAAGGCTTTCAACAATGGCCAACACTTCACGTTCTTCTTTTTTCGGAATACGGACGCGAATGACTTGTTCGCCTTCCGGAGCCGGGGGTCCCTTTTTAAAATTTCTGTTATCTGCCATAATGATCTTCTTTTAATTTTGAATTAATAATGTATTTCCTGCATTGTTTTTAATGATTTGCATGAGTTGTGGATTAAGATTTGTGCTAATAATATTGCTTCTCTGTTTAAAGGTTGTGTTGATTCAGCCTGAGCGGATGATGATGAAAAAACGGGGTTCCTTTTTTGTTTTTCATAAAATTTGTTGCCGTAGCGCGCGCGGCGGCGCACTCGATACAAACTGAAACCGAAACTGAAACTGAAACTGAAACTGAAACTGAAACTGAAACTGAAACTGAAACTGAAACTGAAACTGAAACTGAAACTGAAACTGAAACTGAAACTGAAACTGAAACTGAAACTGAAACTGAAACTGAAACAACAATAATCGGCATTCTGCCGATTATTGTTGTTTCCGATCGGACCAAAAGAGAAACATAGACAGATAGACAGACAACACCGGAAATTGATATTGTTTATCCGAATTTAATTTAGGAACTATTAATACAAAAAGAGTTCAAAAACAAACCGCTCAAAACCTTTATATACGAAACATGTCTTGTTAAGTTCCGCTCAGTCGGCATGTAAAAACAAGCCTAATGAGTTCGATTGATAAGTTTTTTTATCAATTTTGTGATGTTGACTTTTTTTGTTAAAAGTTTGATTTTTTTAACAAATATCTTGATTCTTTTTGAGTCATCGATTTTGGGAAAAGTTGAATCAAAATCGTTATATACGATTGCAACGTTACTATCAATTCCGCGCGAATTTCGCAGAAATTTGCGGGAAATTCAATCATAATTACAAATTAATAATGAGGTCGGGAGTTTTTTCCTTGACTGATATGTGACCTGATGTTTCGGTAAACTCTGACGGTGGTTTTTATCATCTTAACCAAAGTTAAGGTAAAAAATCACTCGCGAGCGAGTGAACTGAAACATTAAAACCAAATGTGATGCAAGTGAATGCAACAAAATAGAAATTGGTAGTTTTTCCAAAGGTCATTTTTAGCAATAAATGTGATTTTTGAGAGGCGCTCTTTTCGTTTGATTGTAATCCTTGGCCAAAATCAAATTTAGTTTTAAACTTTCCAAACAATATTAAATAAAAGCTGTGCAGGCAAATGAAATATAGTTGCCAGTAATAATTCCGGTTGATT
>NZ_JAWDKD010000024.1:0-712 GCF_032714475.1 Methanolapillus africanus
CTTTCAAGCGCTTTATCCATCATTTCTTTTGTTGATTTGTCTTTCAGCAGATTGATACAAACCTAATGCGTTACCCTGTCAACGATTATTTGTCCGCATTGTTTTGATTTCCTTGATCCAAATGTATCAATTTCCAAGTCTCCAACTCTGATTCTGTCATTTACAATCACCGGTCTTTCATCAATTGAAATCCTATTAAGGATTTTTCCGACACGGGTTTTGTTTTTCATTCCTCTCTTTTTTCGTTTCCGATGACGTTTTGGTAAGTATTGAATTAGTTTTGGACACACATTATAAATATATTGATAGATGCTCTCGTAATTTGTTTTCAATCCTTCCATTTCAATTTGGATTCTGCCGGCAATTTGTTCCGGTGACCATCCAATTACGATTTTTTCATGAACGTATTTTCGTACTTCCGGATTTTTTAAATGCTCTTTCTTTGCTGCATTTAATATCCTGTCAGAATATCGTTCATGAGCTTTCTCAGCATTATATTTGACTTTATTTTTGGGGGGCTGATTCCTTCTCAATTCTCTTGAGATCGTAGATTGCGAGCGGCCGATGGCCGCCGCAATCTCTGATTGGCTGACACCAAGTCTTGAAAAGGTTTCAATTCGAATGCGTTCATTCAATGTGAGATGACTATATTTTTTATACTCGGAGATGGTTTGGTTCACGGGTGTTACTTCCTTTGGGCAAAAATAGGAAG
>NZ_JAWDKD010000025.1:0-23868 GCF_032714475.1 Methanolapillus africanus
TTGATAAAAGATATTTTAATCTTTACTTAAAAGAATGTGAATTTAGGTACAATTATAGGAATGAGAATTTATATCTGAAAATCCTGGAAATTATCAGAGAAAATCCTCTATTCTTATCATGACCCTTATTTTTTTATATTTTCGATATTATGTGGTCACGCGCCCGTTTTACCGTATATAAGCTTTTTGACGATTTTCGGGTCGTTTTTTCATTTTGGCCGGCGAAACAAAACAAAAAACGGCCGGATTCGTCAAAAGTATAAAATATTTTACAAATGTTTGTTTGGCGGCGGGTCTTGCTGTCTTTTTTCCGAAATGGTTTTATACCTGAAATTGGGATGAACAAATTACTGCAATAAGCAGAAATTAGCGGGGGAGGTGAATCTCCATGGCAGCACCAGCAAAGAAAGATGCAAAAGCAGCACCGGCAAAAACCGATGCAAAAAAAGACAGCAAAGCAGCATGCGGCTCGAAAAAGAAGTAATTTGAATACGTTCATGACGTTTTCAAATGAAACAAATCGTATCAAAAATGATCACATCATCTCAATTCATCCTTCCGGATGAATTGAATTCTTTTTTCCTGATAAGTTCCGTCCAAACGGAAAACAATGAATAACAAATTCAATATCATAATACTGAATAGCTTCGGCTGTATCGTTTCTATATTCAGTCGGCTGAGTTTCAACTGTATTGAAAAAGGTCGTCCGCCAGCTTTGCTCATTACATTTTGAAAAAATGATCGCGGATTTGGACAAAACATAAAAATGAGTGCCATAACGCGCGCGCATGCCGGCGTTTGGAAAAAGAAAGAAAAAGAAAATACAGAGAAAAAATGAAAAAAGAAATTATGAAAAAAGAAATTATGAAAAAAGAGAATATTAAATTGGTTCAATTTAATATTCCGGGTCCATGCCGTCAATCGTCATGAACGCTGATTCCATTTCCTTTTTCTTCTTCACGCGGTCTTTTTTATCCTTTTCGATTCCGATGGCTTGGACCGCGCCTTCATATAAGGATTCCAGTTCTTCGGCGGAGTTGAGCGTCAGAACACAAAGCGCTTCCGGAAGGCTGCCGTTTTCAACGATCAATCCTTTGAAAACGTGGCCGACGGCGCCTGTCAACCGTTCGATTTCGGCGGACACGTCGTCCATACCCAAGTATTTTTTATCGCCTTTTAAAATAACCATGGCACGGCCGGCTTCTTTGTAAACGTCGGTGGAGAACAGAAGTCCTCTGGGCGACAGCGCGTTTTGAATGACCGTTCGAATCGGCATATCGCTTTCGGCTTTGAAGTAACCGATGGTGGCCAAACCGGCGCCGCCTTTCATCACGGTTTTAAAGTCACCCAAGTCAGTGACCATCATCATTTCGCTGTCCAGCGAGTCTAAGAGGAAAATGAGACGGCGGGCGATCATCGCGTTGATGCCGTCGTAAGCGTCTTGGACGTTGCCGCCGATGGATTTTAAGTATTGGTTGTCGGCCAAAATAATACCGTCGCAAGGTCCGTCACGAAGCTCTTTGAGCATGAAAGCCGCGTTTTGAAGGTAAAGCGTTCCTTCCTCACGGAACGGGAGAACCACAACCGTGTAAATCGGGAAGTCGTGGGCTTTTTTGAGCTCTTCCACCAACGGCGGCGTAAAAGACGAGCCGGTTCCGCCGGAAGCCGATGTGATCACGAAAGCGACGTCGAAATTGCCGCGTTCTTCAATATTTCTTAAAATGGTTGCTTTTTGTTGTTCAAAAACCTCTTTGCCGATTGTCCGGTTCGCGCCGACGCCATGAAGGTTTTTGATGTGGATTCTGTCTTTTGCTTTGGTATATTTCATTTCTTTTAAGTCGTTAATGGCGGTGTTAATCGCCACGGTCTGCACATTGCTGTGGTATTTGTGTTTTGAAATATATTTTGACAGGCCGCCGCTTGCTTCTTTGGTGGTTGATCCTCGGTTCATCGCCTGTTTATTGATCGAATCTAAAATTCTGTTTCCGCATTGACCGTTTCCGATAATTAAAACATTCAGCAAAAAAATTCCTCCGGAAAAAATGAAAATTGTTGGGTTGTTGAGTAGTCGATTATTTAATAAATTGAATTAAATCTCAAAATGTGCTCCCTTCTTTTAGGAAATTTTCAGTTATATAGTTCACGTTCAAAATATTATACAAATGATTGAATATTTCCAAAAATAGATTCTGAAACCGTTCCATTCGATTTGTTTTCAAAGATTATTTCTCAAACGAAGAATTGTTTTTAAAAAAAGGAATCATGCCGCCCATTCGGGCGGCTCGTTTTTGATATTCGGCAAGCCGGTTCTGTCGCCTGTGTGTCGTCTGTGTGTCGCTGGTTCTGTCGCCGGTGTGTCACCGATCCTATCACCGGTTATATTACCGGTTTTGCTTGCCGTTGTTGTTTACCGTTAGAACTTGTATTCTCTGTGCCGTCTCCAGAAGAAGAATCCGATGGCCAAGATGAGAATCAGCGGTATCGCCAAAATATACGGGAAACCCGGAATATTAAAAGCTTTTTCGAGTGATTCGTTGGCAACCGCATTAAAACTGAATGTTCCCAAAGAACCGCTCTTCTTGGCGTTGTTGTAGGTATAGTTGTACGTCGGCGTCACTTCATAATATCCGGAAGCGTTTGCCGTTATCGTATAATTGTACACCTTTTCGTTGTTCGGCGGAATCTGGTCAACATACAGCGTTACTGTGCCGCCGGAAGTTGAAATTTCTTTTCCGTCAACGATCACATTTTGCGGAACATTGAATTCAACGCTGACGAATTGAGCCGGCGATGTTCCGGTATTCCGGATCCGGAGCGTTCCGTCAATTTTCGAACGGGTTTGGTAATCCACCGTGTTGCCGCTGACCGAATTATTGAATTCAAGCGCCGGCAGTTCTTCCACCGTCACGGTGGCGCCGCTGGTTTGATTAAATTCATACCGCGTTCCGGCTGAGTTTTCCGCCGAAACGGTGACGTTCTTTAAGGTATACGAACCGGGCGCGGTCGCCTTGAGCGTATATTGGAGGACCGTTTCATTTTCGCCGACGTCGATGGATTTGACGCTGGTTTTATTGATCGTTGACCCCGTCAAAACAAACATTTCTTGAGACGGGTCCGAAACGGTCACATTGAGCGCTTCATATTTTCCGGTATTTTCCACGAAAACAGTGACGGTTATCGTTCCATCAACGCTGATGGCCGTCGGACTGGCCGTCTTTGTGATTTTAAGGACAGGCTTTCCGGTTCCTTCAACTTTGGAGTGCCCGCCGGTCACATACCGGTTGGTGGTGACGTCTTCATTTGTCCACATGTTCAATTTAACACTGCCGCGGCCGCTGGCTCGGAAATCTTCCGCTTTAATGGTATAGTTGCCGCCTGTTGCGGAAAAATTCATCGTGTCGTTGAGTTTTAACCGGGTGGAGGATGATCCGACTTGCGTCCACTTGTCGTTTTTCCATTCCCATATGGAAACTTGAGCGCTGCTGTTGTTGACTTCATCGTCCGATACACCAACAACCACATCAATCACGATATTATTTAACTGATAACCGTCTCCGCTGTTAATCCAATCCGTTACTTCATAAGCTGCTGCCGGCGCCGCTGCGAGTATGAGACACAGAGCCGCAAGAGCCAGCATGACGGATGCATTTTTAATTTTCAAAATGATTCCTCTCTGTAATTGATTCTGTTTTTAAAAGGAGCAAACGCGTCAATCTTTTAAATATTTAAAAAATTTCCACATTCACACACGACATATAAAAATTTTAAATATTAAAGCTGATTGTTACACAAATCTGTTTAAATATTCACTGGAAATCAGTAATCCATTTATTTTATTTAAACATTTATGAAATATCCATCTGTATGTTTATTATAATTCGACGCGATGCATTTCATTCCGTCTATATCTTCGTTGAAAAGCGATATTTTAAGAAATTCTGTTTTTAAAATAAAATATCAATAAAATATCAATAAAAATGTAAAAAATCAAGCAGACAAAATCTGCTCGATTTTTGAAACGGCGGCATTCTTGGCTTTTTCAATGTTTTGAGCGTTCGGTCCGCCGCCCATAGCCAAATCCGGCTTTCCGCCGCCGCCGCCGCCAACGACGGTTGACATTTCTTTTACCAGGTCGCCGGCGCGGATACCTTTTGAAACGGCGTTCTTTCCGCAAGCGGCAACGGCTTTAACGCCGTCTTTGTCGCTGAGCAAAACAGCGGCGACGTCATCGTCTTTTAAAAGTTCGATGGCGGTCATCCGCAAAGCGTCGGTGTCCTCCCCTCTGGTGACGAACGTGACGACTTTGACGCCGCCGACAACGTTTGCGTTTTTCACCATCTGAATCACACGGGTACCGGCTACTTCGGCTTTCAAGCGCTCGTTCTCTTTTTGAAGGGATTTCCATTCCTCAAAGAACCGGTCGACCGTGGCTGGCAAATTCTCCTGCGGAATGCTGAGCGTCTGCGACGACGTTTTCAGAAGTTTTTCCATCTCCTGAATGGCGGCAACCGCAGCGGTTCCGGCGGCGTATTCCAGCCGCTCGACGCCGTCTTGGATGCGTTCGGTTTTTAAAATTTTAATCGGACCGATGACGCCGGTGTTTTGACAGTGGGTACCGCCGCAAGCTTCGATGTCGGTGCCGACTTTGACAACCCGGAGCGTCTTTCCCGGCGGAACGCCGCCCTGGTAAAGTCCGAATCCGTATTTTTGTTCGGCTTCCGTCCGGTCTAAGCTTTCAAACCCGACTTTTTTGTTTTCCATCACCATTTTGTTGGCCAGCAGCTCAATTTCATTGAGTTCTTCCTGAGTGATGTGTTTGTAGTGAGAAATATCTAAACGGGCGCGTTCTTCCGTCTTTTGGGCGCCGGACTGCCAGATGTGGTTGCCGAGAACCTTGCGGGCGGCGTCGTTGATGATGTGGGTGGCCGTGTGGTGGCGCGAGTGAGCCATCCGCCGGTTTTTATCCACTTGACCAATGACCATGTCGCCGCGGTTGATCAACAGTTCCCGATCGGACACGTCGAGTTTGTGAACCACGATGCCGTCAATCATTTGAACGTCGATGACGTCGTAAACAAAGGTGCCGGCCATGATCATGCCGTGGTCGGCTTCCTGTCCGCCGCCTTCCGGATAGAAGAACGTGTTGTCCAACACCACATAATCGCCGAAAACGTCTAAGACGACGCCTTCAAATTCCATCCGGTCCGGCTCGTCGTAATAGAACCGCTTCGTTTGCGGCAAGCGTTCCAGTTTGTCAGCATATTGGAATTCCTGCGTTTCTTTTTCGCCGGCCTCGCTGTGCATGTCGGCGATGAGAGAATAGAAATTGTCCGGGAAATCCACTTCGACGCCGACTTCTTTGGCGGCCTCTTTGGCGATTTCCGGCGGAATGCCGTGGCTGTCGTAAATTTCCATCAATTCTTCGAGCGGAATCTTTTGCCCCTGCTCTTTGTATTTGACGGCGGATTTTTGAATAATCCGTTTGCCGCGCTCAATCGTCTGGCGGTATTTTTCTTCTTCCCCTTCCAGAATCTCTTTGGTGACGCCGAAGTTTTCTTCAAACTCCGGATATTCCGGCATATTTTCAATATGCAGCCAAACGATGTCTGACAGCGGCACTTGAATGCCTAAGTCGTTCATCAGCCGGATGGTTCGGCGAATCACGAGGCGGGCCAAGTATCCGGCTTTGACGTTGGACGGAATAATGCCGTCGCTGAGCATAAACGTTAAACAGCGGGCGTGATCGGCGATGGTGTACACCTTTTCGACCGGATCCATGATTTTGTTGAGTTCCTCGACATCCATACCGATTTCGGCGGCTACTTTTTTCCGAAGTTCCATGAGATTGGCATTGCCGCTCACGTCCATGACGCCGGCGAATTGGGCGTTGCGGGAGAGAATTTGAGCATATTTCGGGTCGTTGAGTTCGTGTTCGATGCCGGCCAAATTCATGAGCTCTTGAACGACTTTGGGGAAAATGGCGTCGTAAATGGTCGGGGAGCCTTTGGAAGCCCAGACGAAACGTTCGAGACCGTAACCGGTGTCGACGATGTAGTTGTCCATTTTGACGTATTTCTTGCCTTTGACTTCGATGTCGCCGTTTTTGGATTCTTTCAAATTCATGAAAACCAATGTGGCGAGTTCCAGTCCGCCGACCATCACTTCAACGGAAGCCCCGGCGTTGCCGCCGCCGGCCCACGGATTTTTAATGTAGGTGACGTCTTTCGGGTCGGCGCCCAAACTCATTAAAAGCTGGTCGCACAGCTCGATGGTTTTGTCTTTCCAGTAGATCTCCTTGCCGGTTTTGTTAAAAACGTGGTGGGCCATCATTTCAAAGGTGGTCAGATGGCGGCCGGTGCGGCCGACGGAGTCTAAGTCGTTGAGCCGGATGCACGGCTGAGAAATCGTTAACGGGTTGGCCGGCGGCGGAACCAGTCCCGACGTGACGAACGGCTGAAAATCAGCAATTGAAGCAATGGTTAAGTAAATGTCGTCGCGCCAGCGGGCGATGACCGGATAGCGGTCGATACGGGTATGGCCGCGGTCTTCGAAGAATTTCAGATAATATTCCCGCATTTCGGTCAGGTTCATCGGGGTTTTGAAAATCGGTTTGCCGATGAAAGAATAATAGTCGCACGGAGCGTCGCCGCAAGTTTCTCTTTGCGGGTCGCGGGTCCAATAAATATTGCCGCATTTGCTGCATTCTTTTTGAGCAAATCCGTTTTCTTTAAAATAGTCTATGTTGTACTCGTCGTCGAGCATAGTCATCCCATCCCTGTTTTATGTTATTTTTGGTTTGTTGTTGATGATTGATAAAAATTGCGATTCATCCGCCGTTGAATTGATTCTTGTTCGGCTTGAATCGGATTATTGTTTGTAAAGCGTCACCGTCCGTCCGCGGACGTCAATAAGAGCCGCGTTGCATTTTTCCGCCAGCGCCGCTCCCGCTTCTTTAATGTCGTCGACTTCATCGGAATTGCGGTGAATTCTGACTTTAACCAGCTTTTTGACTTTCAGTTGCTTTTTCAGTTCATCGATCACGGAATCCGAAAGACCGTTTTTACCGATGCTGATGAGCGGGTCCAAATTGACCGACTCTTTCTTTAAAGCGTATTGCTTGACTTTATCCATAATGTTTAACTCGTTTTCATGAATTTATCAAATTTATATATTCGAAAATTTAGTCCTTGAAAAGTTCTCAGGGATTATAAATCTTCCTTTTTAATCCGAACGGATTTGTTTTGGTTGATCTGATTTTTATTTAATTTTTCAATATAATTTTAATTTTTTCATCGGCAATTCTTTTAAAACGAAATCCGGGATGGTAAAATCAGACCATAAAACGAGACATTTTTTGAAAATGCCGGCAAAAACGAAAACGAATGTAATTATGTGTGCGGCGCTGTCCGCCAAAAAAAGAAAAACAATATTAGATTTTTAGGTTGGATTATGATCGGATTTTCCGACGGTTACTCCAAGTATCCGATCACGGTCACCAATGAAGTCAAAACCCCAAGCAAGATCCACCAGCCCGTTTTAATCCAGCCTCCCATATCAAATGCAGGCGTATCCAGTGGTTCGGGTGTGTTTGGAATGGTGAGCGTGTATATATCATCATTTTGAGTCATTTGAATCCCCTGTGATAGTTTTTGTGTTTTTTCAGAACGTGATTTTTCTCCGAATTTCGGTCGATTCTGATGGTTTATGATCTCAGGATCTTCCCGTCATAAATTTTCAGAGATTATATGTAATGATTTTCCATTATCTTTTTGAAATTATATCTAGTAGTATATAATTTTTATTAAAAAATATTATTGAAAGGTCATAATTTTTACACAATTTCAAGAATAATATTGAAAAAATAAAAAAATATGAAGCAAAAATACAAAAAAAGAATAACTGTAAGCTCAAAAAAGTGAAGGAAGAATTAATATGCGGAAAAATAAAAAACAACCCTTGTTTTTGACGAAACATGAAAAACGGTTGCCATAACGCGTGCGTCGGCCGCAATTCAAAAAAAAAAAAAAAAAAAAAACAGAATAATAAAACAGAATAATGAAAAAAAATATTAAAAAAGAAAGAAAAAAGACCGCTTTTGCGGTCTTTTTAATTTAAATTTTTTAATTTAAATATTGATTTTCATCAAATATCTGTTGTACGCACAAACAACCGGCGCAATCAACAAAGTCAAAACAACAGGCACCAATACCCACCAGTCGTTCAGTTGGCAGTAGTTCAAGTAGAAAAACACAATGGATAAAACCACCAGTGCCATCAGAACCAGGTGAATAATCCACCATTTGTTGTGCAGCTGAAGTTTGAATTTCTTATACAGGAATGCGCTTTCCGCAATCATCAACATGAATAACAATGCTATCAGCCACCACCATGGGAAAACTTTACAGGGAGATTCGGCCGTATTCGGAATCGTGAGCGTGTACACGTCGCCGTTTTGCGTCAAATTGTATCCCGAAACCGGCTGAATCGTCATGTCTTCATTGATCACGATTTTTATGCCGCCGTCAATTGCTTGATAGCCGTTTGGCGCATTCGTTTCATAAATCGTATACGTGGTACCGTGCGTCAGATAGATTTTTTCCGTGTGACCGGATTGGTTGGTTGTGTAAACCATTTTCGGATTGAAGGAGCTGCCGTTTGCGTCACAAATTTCAAACGTCGCTGTCAGTTTTTTGGATGGGTCGGCACTGTCGATTTTATCCAAAATTAACATGGCGCCGCTGTTGCTTGATTCAAATCCTTGTACGACGACGGTGTTGTTCGGAGGAATCGTCGCGTTGCCGGTTCCGCCACCCCCGGTTGTGTTGTTTCCGCCGGCCGGTTTGGGGCGCAAGTGAGAGGCGTCTTCTTCCAAAATAGCTGTCTGCCAACTCAAAATCGGAATCCTGTAATCGTAAGACAACGGGTCGCTGTAATCATTCGGTTTCCAAACGCCGGCAGCCGCAAACCAAGACCAGCCGTCAGTTCCGGGATCTTGTTCCCAGACTTCTTCAGACGTGACGTCCGCAACATCAAAATTCGTATTGATTGTACCGGTCATGATCATTTTTTTCCAAGCGTAAACAGAATCTTTTGCCAATACGGCCGGATCGCCAAAGCCGATAAAACGACTGATGTTGGTGGTTCCCGTTACTTTTTCGTTCAAAGCGCTGCAATTCACAACGGACAGCTGATTTCCGGCAACATCGGGATAAATTCCAATCAGCCCGCCAATGCTGTCATTGCCGCTGACGTCTCCGACCGTATAGCTTTCGATAAGATTCCCTTTGCCATAAGATCCGGCAATACCTCCAACATAATCACCATCCGCATCGACATTTCCGGTGGTGTAACATTGAGTAATATTTCCGGCAGAAATAGACCCAACGAGCCCACCGCCATAATCTCCGCCGATGTCAGTATTTCCTGTGGCGTAACACTGCGTAATATTTCCGGCAGAAATAAACCCAACGAGTCCGCCGGCATAATTCCCACCGATATCGACATTTCCGGCGGCATAACTATTGGTGATGTTGCCGTTGCCCAAAATATCGCCCACAAGGCCGCCACCGTAATCCCCGCTAACGTCAACATTTCCGGCCGCATAACATTGTACAACATTTATAACAGTTGAACGCCCGACAAGACCGCCGCCGCCATATTGCACATTTACATTTCCGATAGCATAACTTTGGACGACATTGGCAGCCCCAATGTAACCAACGAGACCACCGGCGTGTTTATCCCCATTTACGTCTCCGGAAGCATAGCTTTTCAATATCGTTCCTCGGAAAAACTGTCCAATAAGGCCGCCGGCATATAAACTGTCGGAATTTATATTGGTAGAATCGACATCTCCTGTTGCATAACATTCTGATACGGTTCCATTAAAGTAATATCCGACGAGACCCCCGGCATATCCGCTCGGTGATGTCACACTTCCGGAAGCATTGCTTTTTAATATGTTTCCGTCGCTGACATTTCCGACAAGACCGCCGGCGTATAACCCAGACATCACATTTCCTGTTGCGTAACTTTCCGATATCGTTCCGTTAAAATCCCCTACAAGACCGCCTGCAATATGTATATCTGCGCTGACAGTCCCTGTCGCGTGACATTTTGAAATGGTTGCGTTGGTAACATTCCCGGCAAGACCACCGGCGACAAATTGGTCTGCCCTCACGTTTCCGGAAACATAACAATCCGACATGGTTCCGTTGTTGAGTACTCCGACAAGGCCGCCAACTTCCTTTCGGCCGGTTATGTTATACGAGTCGGCGGCTGTGAATGAACAATTGAAGATAGTAACACCCGATGTAGCTGTGCCATTTCCAACGCCTGCTAAGGAACCAAAATAATATTTATAATTTGTACCATCAAAATTTGTCAAATTTCCTTGCGCGATTATATGAACATCTTTTATAATTCCGGAATTGCTGCTTGTACTTTTGACATTACCGAAAAGCCCGTACCCATCATATCTTTGGTCAAGGATCGAAACGCTGTTTGTTTTTGTAAAAGTTGTCTCTTTTGTAAACGTAATTGAATAACCATCTCCATCAAAAGTTCCGGTAAACGGATTCCCATAATTTCCGATGGAATTCCATGTTGCTGAATTAATTTCGATATCTTTTGTCAAAATGTAGTCGCCGGCCAAATTACTTCTTATTGCAGATAACTCGGCCTCATTCGTAATCGGAGTCGGATCCGCTGCCGCCACGCCGGCAAGCAAAATCACTGATAAAAAAATCGATATCATAAACATCGGAAAGATACTTTTTATCCAACTGTCTTTTTTAAAAAATTGAGTCATAAAAACCTCTGATTTTGTTAGAAATATACTATAATTAATTAAAATGTGAATATGACATCTGATTTAAATCTGTTGATTTAATAATATTATAAAATTCATCAACTATTAGATAACTCATTGAAGATAGTTCCTAAAAACAATCGGGCAACTGAATTAAGGAAATTAAAATAGTGTAAAGAAGAAAAAAATTAAAAATAAAATATCAAGATGAAACAAAAAAAGAAAGAAAAAGACCGCTTTTGCGGTCTTTTTTAATTTAAACTTTTCAGTTTAAATTTTGGATTTCATCAAATATTTATTGTACACACAAACAACAGGAACAATCAACAAAGTCAAAGCAACCGGTACTAAAATCCACCAGTCGCTCAGTTGGCAGTAGTTCAAGTAGAACAGCACAATGGACAAAACAGTCAATGCGATCATGATCAAAAGAACGATCCACCACTTGTTGCTCATTTGTGTGTTGTATTTTTTGTACAGGAATGCACTTTCCGCAATCATCGCAATGAACAGAAGCGCAATCAACCACCACCAAGAGAAAACTCTGCAAGCGTCAGACGCCGGAGTTTCGACGACTTTGTTCGGAATCGTGAGCGTGTAAATATCGCCGTTTTGCGTCAAATTGTATCCCGAAACCGGCTGAATGGTCATGTCTTCATTGATGACGACTTTTATGCCGCCGTCAATCGCTTGATAGCCTTCCGGCGCTTTTGTTTCATAAATCGTGTACGTGGTGCCGTGCGTCAGGAAAATCTGTTCGGTGTGTCCGGATTGGTTGGTCATGTAAACCATTTTCGGATTAAACGAATTGCCGGTTGCGTCGCAGATCTCAAACGTCGCCGTCAGCTTTTTGGATGTGTTGGCGCCGTCCACTTTTTCCAAAGTTAATGTTGCACCGCTGCTGCCACTTGATTCAAAGCCGGCTGCCGTGTTGTTCGGAAGAATCGTTGCGTTGCCGGTTCCACCGCCCCCGGTTGTGTTATTTTCGTCGGCCGATTTCGGGCGCAAGTGAGAGGCGTCTTCTTCCAAAACAGCTGTCTGCCAGCTCAGAACCGGAATTCTGTAGTCATAAGATAATGGGTTACTGTAATCATTCGGTTTCCAAGAGCCGGCCGCTGAAAACCAAGACCAGCCATCGGTTCCCGGATCTTTTTCCCAGACTTCTTCGGACGTGACGTCTTCAATATTAAAATCCGTATTGATCGTTCCGGTCACGATCATTTTTTTCCAAGCGTAAACAGAATCTTTTGTCAATGCGGCCGGATCGCCGAAACCGATAAATCGACTGACATTGGTTTTTCCTGTTACTTTTTCATTCAAAGCGCTGCAATTCACAACGGACAACTGATTTCCGGCAACGACGGGATAAATTCCAATCAGTCCGCCGACGCCGTCATTACCGCTGACGTCTCCGACCGTATAACTTTCGGTGATTTTTCCTTTGCCGTAAGATCCGACAAGTCCGCCGACATAATTTCCCCCTGCGTCAACATTTCCGGTCGCATAAATTTTGTTGATGGTACAGTTCGCCAAAATATTGCCCACAAACCCGCCGCCATAATCCCCCTCGACATCAACATTTCCGGTGGCGTAACACTGACTAATACTTCCGTTAAGAACAGACCCTGCAAATCCGCCGGCATAATTTCCGCCGACGTTGACATTTCCGGTCGCATAACTTTGGTTGATGGTACAGTTCATTGAAATATCGCCCACAAACCCGCCGCCATAATTCTCCCTGACATCAACATTTCCGGTGGAATAGCACTGTGAAGTCGTTAGGAAACTTGAGCGTCCGACAAGCCCGCCACCCATTGATCCCGAATTTACATTTCCGGCGGCATAACATTGGATGATGCGGGCGCTTCCGACGTCACCAACAAGACCGCCGGCAAATTTTTCCGCATTCACGTCCCCCAAAGAATAACTATTCGATACCGACCCCCCGAAAATCCACCCAATAAGCCCACCGGCACTTATCCCGCCGCTTCCAGTCGCACTGACAGATCCTGTCGCATTACATTCCGATATGGCCGAAGTCGAATTGACAAATCCGATCAGACCACCGACATACCCGGCATCAGCTGTCACATTTCCGGAAGCATTGCTTTTCGCGATCGCCCCATTATAGATCATAGTTCCGACAAGACCACCACCCTTCGACTTTGATGCTACGTCTCCTGTTGCGTAACTTCCCGATATGGATCCCTTATCGAAATTCCCGACAAGACCGCCGGCAGTACGCCCATCGGCCGTCACATTTCCTGTTGCATTACTTTTGATAATATTTCCGACTCCAAAATGCCCGACAAAACCCCCGATGGAGTTATTCCCACTCACGTTGCCGGTTGCATAACTTAAGGAAATGTCGCCTAAAGTCATGTTGCCGACAAGACCGCCGGCTTCATCATCAGTCGCCGTCACGTCGCCGGTTGCATTACTTTCGGAAATATTTCCGTTTCCATAATGCCCGACAAGACCGCCGGTGGAATTTTTCCCGCTCACGTTTCCGGTTGCATAACTTAAGGAAATGTCGCCTAAAGTCATGTTGCCGACAAGACCGCCGGATTCATAACCAACCGCTTTCACGCCGCCGGTTGCATGACTTCCGGAAATATTTCCTTGTTTTTGCCTGCCGACAAGGCCTCCGGTGATGCCATTCCCACTCACATCACCTGTTGCATAACTTTCGGAAATATCACCTAAATTCATAGTACCGACAAGACCGCCCACATAATACGATCCGTTTATGTCTCCGGAAGCATTACTCTTGGAAACATTTCCTTGGTGGTGAGTGCCGACAAGACCACCGGCCGACCCAAAACTGTTTATGTTTCCGGTGGTATAACTTTCAGAAATATCTCCACTCATACAAATTCCGACAAGGCCGCCCACAGCAGTACTTCCTTTTATGTTTCCGGCGGTATAGCTTTCGGAGATACTCCCGTTGCCGGTTCCGACAAGACCGCCCACATAAAGCTCTCCGGTTATATTTCCTGTGGCATAGCTCTTAGAAATGTCGCCTAAAGTCATATTGCCGGCAAGACCACCGGTGAAGTTAGTTCCATTCACGTTTCCGGTGGCATAACTTAAGGAAATATTTCCTTCTTTATGATGCCCGACAAGACCGCCCAAACAATTCGCTCCGGTTATGTTTCCGGTGGTATAGCTTTCAGAAATATTTCCTTTTGTAAAGTTGCCGACGAGGCCGCCCATCCAACCATTTCCTGCGACGTCTCCGGTTATATCTCCTGTTGTATAACTTTCAGAAATATTTCCTTCGACACATTGGCCGACAAGGCCGCCGGCATTAACCGCCCCCCCGTTAACAGAGAGAGCAGAGTTACAATTGCTGATTTCGACGTTATGAGCATATCCAACCAATCCACCGGTACTATTATTTCCGGTAATTGAATAAGCGGAATTGGTTGTTGTGACAGAGCAATTGGAAATTGTCATCATGTCGCCCGAATTATTACCGACTAAAACCCCGAAATTTGTTTTATTGTCATTTGTTAAATTTCCATCCACAATGATTGTAAGATTTGAAATTTTTACGGGGGTTGAACTTGAACCATCGACACTTCCGAACAAGCCGCATCCATCATATACCCTAAATGTGTTCCTGAAAACAGTGTCTCCTTTAAACGTAATATTTTTTCCGTTTCCGTCAAAAGTACCGGTAAAAGGATAATAAGAATTTCCGATGGAATCCCATTCTCCGGCATCAATGATTAAATCGTTCATCAAAATGTAATTCTTGGATAAATTATCAGTTGCGGAGATGTTTTTTAAATCATCGACCGTTTTTATTTCAACCGGATCGGCCGCCATTGCTGTTCCGCTGAACAAAATGACAGCAATTAAAAATGCTGCGCATAAGAGTGAAATTTTCAACCTCATAGAATCTTCCTTTTTTAGATAATGGTAATATTATATTATTAGTCTAACAAATGTTGAAAAACAAATATACTTAAAATAGCCATTATAATATCACCATTATATATGTTTATCGCGAATATATGATTATATGACCTTTATCAAGAAAACGAAAAATTGTAGAAGCTGAGTGGAAAAAAAAATGAAAAAATGTTAAAAATAGTCTCAAAAAAGAAAGAAAAAGACCGTTGAAGCGGTCTTTTCAAGTTTAACCATGTCAGTTTAACTTTTCAGTTTAAACCTTGTTTTTCAGCAAAAATTTGTTGTACACGTAAACGACCGGCGCAATCAGTAAAGTCAAAATAACCGGTACCAATACCCACCAATCGCCCAGTTGGCAATAGTTCAAGTAGAACAACACGATTGACAAAACAGTCAACGCAATCATAACTAAGAGAACGATCCACCACTTGTTGCTCAGCTGCGGTTTGTATTTTCTGTACAGGAAGGCACTTTCTACAATCATCACGATGAACAACAGCGCCACCAGCCACCACCACGGGAAAGCTTTGCAGACGCCCGCGTCAGCCGGCATCTCTTTTGCGGTATTCGGAATTGTGAGCGTTTACACGCCGCCGTTTTGCGTCAAATTGTATCCCGAAACAGGCTGAATCGTCATATCGTCGTTGATGACGATTTTTATGCCATCATCAATTGCTTGATAGCCGCTTGGCGCATTCGTTTCGTAAATCATGTACGTCGTGCCGTGCGTCAGATAGATTTTTTCCGTGTGCCCGGATTGATTGGTGGTGTAAACCATTTTCGGGCTGAATGAATTGCCGCTTGCGTCACGGATTTCAAACGTCGCCGTCAGTTTTTTGGATGTGTTGCTGCTGTCAACTTTTTCTAAAATCAAAATGGTGCCTGTGCCGTTGCTTTCAAATCCTTCCGCAATGGTCGTGTTATTGACAATGGACGCATTGCCGGTTCCGCCGCCGCCGTTACCGCCTGGCCGGATATATCTGAGATGTGAAGCGTCTTCTTCCAAAACGGCTGTCTGCCATTTCAAAATCGGAATTCTGTAATCGTAGGAGCGTGCGCTGCTATAATAATTCGCCTTCCAGCCGGCGGCCGTCAATGCGGACCAGCCGCTTTGTCCGGGATTGAGTTCCCAGAGTTGTTCGGAAGAAACGTCGGAAACATCATAAGTCGGATCCGTTGTGCCTGTCACAGTCATATTTTCCCAGGCGTAAACATTTGAAGCAATGGTCGGCGTACCGGAAACGCTAACATTTCCAAGAACGCGGCCGACGTTTGTTATCCCTTCGACTTTTTCATTCAAAGCCAAGCTGTTTGAAATATCCAGAATCGAACCGACGCCTCCGGTAAAATTGCCGACCAACCCGCCGGCATAATTCGTTGCCTTGACGTCTCCAACCACGTAACTTAGAGAAATCGTTGCCTTTTCTGCTTTTCCGATTAATCCGCCGGCATCAGAAGTTGTCGCTTCGACGTTTCCTGTCGTGTAACATTTGGAAATATCGACACCGATGTTACCGACGAGTCCGATAAGACCGCCGGCTTCTGTATCCGACTTAACGTTTCCGGTTGTGTAACTTCCCGAAATATTACCAACGCTGAATTGTCCGACAAGTCCGCCCGCCGAATGACCTGATCCGGTCACATTTCCGGAAGCACTGCAGTTAGAAATACTCGTGTTCGATATGTGTCCGACAAGTCCTCCGGTATTGTTTACACTGTTGACGTTTCCGGCGGCATAACTTTCAGAAATATTGCCGTTGAAGATCCACCCGATCAAACCGCCAACATCGTCGCCCGACCCGGTCGCCGTAACATTTCCGGTGGCATAGCACTTTAAGATATTACTGTTGCCATTAGATAATCCGATCAAACCACCCGCATTGCCTATACCTCCGACGGTGACATCTCCGGCCGCATAACTTTCTGAGAGGTTTGTTCCGTGGAAACTGCCGGTCAGCCCGCCCGCAGAATAGGCGGCGTATACATTTCCGGTGGCATAGCTTTTAGAGATATTACCGGATTGAAAATTACCGACCAAACCGCCGGCATAATCGCCATTATTACCCGTTACATTGCCGATTGCATTACAGTTGTCAATGTTTCCGTTTCCGATTCTTCCAACCAAACCGCCGGTATCTTGATTAATTGATTCAACATTGAGATTGGAAGAACTATCTTTAATAGTTCCGTTTCCGAGATAGCCAATCAAACCACCAACGAAACGATCCCCTTTAATTGAATAAGAAGCGTCTGTTGCTGTGACCGTACAATTTTCAATATGAACAGCGCTACCGTTGATGGCCTATCCAATCAACGCACCCGTGTGTTTATTGAAAATGTTCGTGTTATTGTTTGTCAAATTTCCGGAAACCATGATGGCGACATTAGAAATGTCTGCTGAATTGCCAACGTTTCCAAACAAACCATAACTGTCATTTGTATTGGCACTGTTTGTGAAAGTCGTATTATCCGAAAATGTGATCGTATGACCGTTTCCATTAAAAGTCCCGGTAAACGGGGTTGAATTATTGCCGATTGACTGCCAACTTCCGGAACCGATTGATATGTTATCCGTGAGAATATAATCTCCGGACAAATTTGTTGGCGTATTGATTGCCATCAATTCTGCAATGTTATTAATCGGCGTTACCGCCGCTGCTGTACCACACAATAAAAATATTGTTAAAAAAATTGTCAACCCAAATAATAATGATTTGCCTTTCATTGAATCACTTATTGAAATTCTATACTCAATTACCCTACTCAATTACCCCGTTTTTTTATAAAATGAATAATATAAATTGATTATTTATTAATAATCAATCCGAATTAATAGAACTTCACAAATAAATACATTATTGACAGTATAATCTTATAAGCCCTTATGAAAATTACAACATTGATGTAAAGATAACAATTTTTATAAAATTGATTTTCTTCTAATTGTTCTAAATAAAAATGTTAAGAGAATGCCTGTATTGAAATTTGATGCCGATACGTATGGTTTTGAAATGCTTTGGGGTTCCCTTGGTAAAATTTATAAACCCTGAATGTATTACAGGTACCAAAATCGTGCTTTATTTTGTTAAACCAAAATCCGTGCCGCATCGGGCTAACCATCATGCATAGGATACATCGCCAGAGATTTGGGTCGGCGTGTAATGATGTAAAAGGCGGGTAATCCCCAAGTGTTTTTCAGTTGAGCCGTTTTTATTATTTGTCTTATTACGCATTCAACTGCACATTTATTATCAAAAATTATCAATGGAGAAATTATCATGGTTAGAAAGCCGGCAAGTATGTACAGAAACATCAGACAACACTCTTTCACCCGCAGAAAATACATGGGTGGTGTCCCCGGTGTTCAGATTATTCACTACGACATGGGTAACTTGACCAGACAAGACTACCCCGTCAAATTGTCCCTCATGGTTGAGGAGAAATGCGCGATCCGCCACACCGCTCTTGAAGCGGCCCGTATCACCGCCAACAGATACATGACCAACAAAGCCGGCCGCGGTAACTTCCACATCAAGTTGAGAGTCTACCCGCACGAAGTTTTGAGAGAAAACAAGCAGGCCACCGGCGCCGGTGCCGACCGTGTTTCAAGCGGTATGCGCGGTGCATTCGGTAAAAACGTCGGAACTGCCGCCCGTGTCGTTCCGTTGCAAAGAATCTTTACCATTTCCGTTGACAAAGAACACTTCGCCTTCGCCAAAAAAGCGCTTCAAAACGCCGGCCAAAAATTGCCGACCCCGACCAGAATCGTGATCGACAAAGGCGCAGAACTCGTTTTGTAAATCAACAGCATAAATTCGGAAGTTTTTCCGAATTTTTCTTTCTCTTTTTTTCTTTTTGCTTCTTCTTCTTTCGTTCTCTACGTTTTGTTTTTCTTTGGCGGACAGCTTGCGCGCGCGTTACAGCAATCATTTTTGACGAATCGTCAAAAACCGCCTCCGTTTTTCAATTCAAAAAATTTTGGTGTAATACCTTTTTATAATATCTTGTGGTTTGTTGTAGAAATCAAAACCCAATAATGAGGAATAAAGATGGATAACTATGAAAAACTTTTAAACCGTGCCATTGAACAACTTCCGGATGAAGAAACGACGGATGAACGTTTTACCGTTCCCGACGCCAAACTCTTTTCCGAAGGCAAAGCGACCGTTCTTGAAAATTTCGCCAACATCGCCGACGTTTTACGCCGGGACCCGGACCACTTGATGAAATATCTGACCCGCGAACTCGGAACGGCCGGAAAGCTTGAAGGCGGACGCGCCGTTTTCCAGGGACGTTTTACCCGCGACCAAATGGATACGAACATTCAAGGTTATGTCGAAGAATACGTGATTTGTTCGGAATGCAACCGCCCGGACACCAGCCTTGAGAAGAACGAACGTGTTCTGATTCTCAAATGCGCAGCCTGCGGCGCGCACCGGCCGGTCAAAAAGAGACAGACCACCGGCACAAAAGCAGCGACAACGCTGGAAGAAGGCGGAACGTACCAAATCCGGATTGAAGCGGTCGGTTCCAAAGGCGACGGTATCGCCAAGTTCGACAAATTCACCATTTTCGTGCCGGGTGCCGCTAAAGGCCAGGAACTCAGCGTCAAAATCAAGAAGATTACCGGATTTTTGGCGTTTGCCGAAAAAGCTCAATGAATTCGTCATCGGCGTTTGGTCCAAATTAAAATATAAAATAAAAGTATACGATAAGTATAATTATATGGTTGGAAGTTATTAACTTTTATTTATCTCTTAATTTCCTTCCTATACTTGTCTTCCTGATGTTTTATATTTTAATTTTTCAATATCGGTGGTATTTGTGACAAAAGATTCCATTCCTGTCTTTCATAAACCGGGCATAACGATTTCTGTTTCCCGAGACAGCGACTCCAAAATACAACTTGAGGGACGGGGTCCGCTCAAAACGATCGCGAATCCGTTTATCTCTATCATGAACAAACGGCTGGCCGAAGAAAAGCCCGCCAAAGTAACGGACGACGCCGTTTATCCGTCCGCTTGGCTGCCGCCGATTCCGAGTCCGGTTTTTGACCGCTTGGTCAAAGACGAGATGAGAATCGCAACGCACAGATTCGTTCCGGAAACCGTTTCGATTGAAGCGACCTGCAAATACAATCCGCACGTTCACAAAAATTACGGCATTGCCGGCGCCGGTCAAAAACTCAAACAAATTGATCCGCCCGAGCCGTCCGCCGATCAAATTAAAAGCGCGATCGATCAGGCACTTGAGATGGGTGCCGTCGTGATTACGTTTACGGAAGGCGATCCGCTTCTCAACAACAACATTTTTGATTATATTGACTACGTCGACAAATCCAAAGCCGTCGTCATGGCGTACACTTGGGGTTTGGACTTTTCGCCCGAGAAAGCGCGCAAACTCAAAGAAGCCGGCCTTCAGACGCTTTTGGTCAGCATTTATTCGACCAAACCGGCTGTTCACGACAAAATGCGCAACATTCCGGGCGCTTACGACAAAGCGGTCGCCGCCATCAAGTACGGCCTTGACGCTGGTTTGTTGGTGACGATGGCAACGCACTTGGATAAGGACCGGGTCAATGAAATGGAAGACTTGTACCAGCTCGCCAAAAAACTCGGCGTTCACGAGTTTTCGATTTGGGAAACGGCGCCGACGATTGAAGGCATCAAACAGATGGGCGCCGAGGGACGCAAGAAAATCAATGCGTTCTATAAGAAAATCAATTCGACCGAAGGCGGTCCGCGCGTCTTTTCAAACACCGTGTTTGAAGGACAAATGTTCGGCGCCATGGCCGGCCGGCGCTGGCTTCACGTGACGACGACCGGCGACGTTTGGGCCGACCCGTACATTCCGATGTCGTACGGCAACATCAACACCGAACCCATGACGGAAATTTGGAAAAAGATCCGCAAAGAACCGGTTTTCAAAGAAAAGCGGGAAACACATGCGCTTTACGACCCGAGTTACCTTCAAAAAGTGAGAACGGCCAACGATTGGGATTTCCGCGACGTCAAAGACGACGATCAGGAAAAAAACAAGAACAAATCGAAAAATAATCAAAATTCAAATTATTCTAATCATCAAAATTCAAATAATCAAAACCAAAATCGACGATAATCATCGATCATATCTAAAAATAAAGACACAACAGGAGAATAAAAATGGCAAAAGAAGATAATTTTGAAGAAGTCATTGCAGATGTTGAAGACGGGGAACCGACCGCGTATGCAGAAATTAAAATGGGTGGCGGCTGGTACATGGCTATTTCTTTAGAGAGAAGCGAGCGCTTTGACAAAGAATATGTGGAAATTTCCAAAGAACGCGCCGGCAAGAAGCGGGCCCGTTTTAACCTCAGCCCGAAACACACCCGGGTTCTCGGCGAAGCGCTGATTAAGTTCGCCGACGAAAACGAGCTGGACAAGTTGGGCAGCGACGAGAAAGAGTAAGAAAAAATTTCGTCGCAAAAAATTCCGTCGCTTCGCTAGGAATTTTTCAAGGGCGGTGGGAGTCTGTTTCTATTGAGTTCGCTTCGCGAACGGCTCCCTTCGGTCGCTCATTTGTTCTATTTTCTCTTTTTTTGACGGGCGGCATGCGCGCGCGTTACGGCGACACTTTTTTTGTTTTGATTTTTTAAAAACATGGGTCACTTTTTATTGATTCGATTAGTTTGGCGCTTGTCTTATTCAGTTCAAGCAAATCATCCCGTAAAATCAGATGCGAAGCATCTGTATTTTATGGATTCCACTCTGCAGATACAATCTGAATTAGAAACAGTGAGGTTCAAATCGGATCAAGAAATATGTGTATTTTTGGAAACGGGCGGCGCAAACTGCAATCTAAAAACTGTTAACTGCGGGTGCGACCTATACTGTAAATTAGAATGTATTGACTGATCGGATTCAGCAAAATAAAAAAACGGAGATAGATTTTTGAAAATATTAAAAACCAATGCCGTAACGCGCGCGCCGGCATCTCAATAAAAAAATATCAGTTATTAAAGAAGAACGTCATCCAAGTAAACCTAATAAACCAAAATGGGTAGACCGATGTTTTTAAACATCGGTCTTTTTGGGTTGAGTACAGATTCTTCGTTTTTGGTTTTCTGTTTTTTATTTTGATTTTATTTGTTTGGGTTGATAAACAAATGAAACCAAAAACATGATGATCGGCAAAATCGTAAGATTTGTATGCCGTGTACATGATTGATTGTCTACGGAAAAGGTGGCATTGAGCTTATTTCCGTTTCGGCAATCTCTCATGAGTTAATGTCAGACCGGCGCTTGCTTAAAAGGGCAAGCGCCGTTTTTTTGGGTTATTCTCCTTCGTCCTCTTTTCTCTTCTTCAACACGATAATGAACCAGATTCCTCCGAGTACGATTATAGCGGCGAACAAGAGAATCAATATCCAAAGCCAACTTGGGATCTTGGAGCCGGAATCCGGATTCAGATCAGTTCCGTTGGAACCGGTATTGCTGTCGTTTTCAAATCCTTCGCCTGAAGAGTTGTTTTCTTCTTCGGCCGGTGGTTCGGGCATGAGCATTCCGCCATCGTTATCTTTGATGGTTGCATTGCCGGTACTGCCGCCGCTGCCCGATTTATCATTGACTGTCAAGATTGCCGGTTGGGAAAGAGAACTGTCAGTGTCACCATAAATATTTTCCACGATGACGATGTAGCGCCAGCCGCTCATGGATGCGTCCGTGACCGGGGTGGTGTAAGTTGCATCGTTGCCGTAGTTGGGAACATCCATCCAACCGTTGCCGTCATTCATGTCAACTTGCCATTGGTAAGCCAATCCTTTTCCGGTGGCTGTGACACTAAAGGTCGCTGTTTGACCAACTGTCACCGTTCTGTTTTGCGGGTAGCTGGTGATTTCAAACTCAATGACTGTTAAGGTTCCCGGGATGGACGTCGCTCCCAAGGAGGCGTAATCAGTCACTATAGCGCGATATTGCCAACCATCCATCGACAGATCTGTTACACCGGTTTCAAACTTTATGCCGGCGTTCAAAACGGTTCCGTCGGGTGTTGTGACATCGACAAATCCATTGCCATCATTTTTGTTGACCTGCCATTGAATGGCGTACGGTGTCGTCGAAACACTGTCCGTGTCGACGATTGTCACTTCAAATGTCGCATTGTGATTTTCTTCTTCAGTAACACTTGCAACCGTCGCCGTAAATCCGGTTGCCTGAACAACCGTCAAAACAGCTTCGTCAGAGGTGACTACGTCGCCCAAGTTTCCGATGACGATCACTCTGTATTGAGTGCCGTCCATGGAAAGGTCCGCTGCCGGTGTTGTGTATGTGGAACTGATTTCACCGGAAATGTTGGTGAACGTCAAACCGTTGTTCGTGGATTCTTGCCACTGGTAGGAAGCGGCGTTGTCCGCCGTGATTTCAAAGGTGGCTGTTTGTCCTTCGGAAACAGTTTTGTCGGTGGGCTGCGCGGTGATTGTTGCCGCATCGGCCGGATCAATCACTGTTAACGTTGCCGCATCGGATTCGACTGTATCGCCTGAAGTGCCGGTGACAACGACTTTGTATTGCGTACTGTCCATTGCCACTGTTGTTGACGAAATAGTGTACGTTGCAGATGTTTCACCTGTGATGATTGTCAGGGTTGTTCCATCCCATTCATACCATTGGTAACTGGCGGCATTGGCGTTTGCCTCAACCGTAAAGCTGGCCGATGATCCTTCCGGAACAACGATGTCTTCGGGTTGTGTGATGATGACAACATTAGAACCGGCGCCGACAACAGTCAATGTTGCAGCATTCGATTCCTTAACATCGCCTTCTGTACCGGTGATCACAACTCTGAATTGAGTTTGGTCATCTGCCAGAACGGTTGCAGGCGTGGTGTAACTGTCAGAAGTCGCACTTGAAATGTCGCTGAATGTGACGCCGCTGTCAGTGGATTTCTGCCACTGGTAAGAAGCTGCGTTGTTTGCAGCCACGTTGAAGGTGGCTGTTTCGCCTTCAACCACGATTTGACTGACAGGCTGCGCGGTGATTGTTACAGCGTCGCTTGTGCTCACAACAGTCAATGTTGCGGCATTCGATTCCTTAACATCGCCTTGTGTGCCGGTGATCACAACTCTGAATTGAGTTTGGTCATCGGCCAGAACGGTTGCA
>NZ_JAWDKD010000026.1:0-76426 GCF_032714475.1 Methanolapillus africanus
CAGGAGCAACAGAGTCGTACCAATGGTACAATGAAACAGGAGCTATTGACGATGCAACGGAAGAAACATACACACCGGACACATCCGCAATCGGAACAGAAACTTACTATGTCATCATGACTGTGACGTTGGACGGAACCATAGGAACGGCAACATCTGACCCGGCAACAGTGATTGTGAAGGACAACACCGAGCCGATCGATGAGCCGGACGACAACACAGGAGGCGGCAGCCCAAGCAACGGAACCGGCCAAGCGAAAGTGATTGACAATTTCGGAAGCGTCGAAACCGGTGGATTTACCGTTGAAAACAAAATCGTGCTGCTGGACGATTCCGGAGAAGGATTCGAACTCGAAAGCAATATGGAAAAGGAAAAGACAACGTTTCCGTGGCTTTTGCTTTTGATCCTCTTGCTGCTGGTTGTCGTGGCAGTGGCCGGATACGCCGTTTGGAAAAAAAATCAATAAAAAGATGAAAAACAATAACGAAAACGATGAATCAAAACGAAAGAAGTGAATGAAATGATTTGCCGGTGACAGTATTTTTCACCGGTTTTTTATTTTTATTTCTATTTTTATTTGATCCGTCATTTGGCTTGCTATTTTTTCAAATTTCATTTTATAAAAACGTATATAAATAACATTTTTTAATTTTATACAAATAACCGCTCTCGTTTTTAAGGAATATATAGTATATATTTAATATATATCAAGAAGGAATATAAATTCTGATTTTGTATTACGTTTTGGGTTTAGTTATTAATTGAAATTTATTCCTAAAACGGGGTCACCACATTTTCGAATGAGGTGAGCATTATTAAATTAAAAACGATTCAAAAACAAAAAACAGTATTTCAAAAGACAGACAAACGACAAAAAACGGCATTATGGAGTAAACAACAAAAACCAATAAACTTACAGCGAACGATTTTAGTTTTATTTTCCGTATTACTTTTTATTCTGACAGCCGTACCGGCTCATGCCGCCGCGTCATCCATTCAGCAAGATTTGAAAGACAGTTACCACACCAAGGCCGGCGAAAAAACAGCGCTCATTTTTCAGGGACGGCCGGACGGCGCGTGGGGTCCGAGAACCGGTTATTTGTGGGAATATAAATTGCCGGGAACAGATGAGTGGATTCCGTTATCTCAAGAACGGTTGGAAGTTTTACACCCGTCAACGAACGTTCAAATTGACGGCACGGACGCAAGAATTGACATTGATAATCCGTGGTATGACGACCAGCGCGTCACGACGCTGGTCATTGAAAAGACGCCGGCCGAGCTGGACGGAACTCAATTCAGAGTCACTATCGGCAGATATGACCAAAAACAATCGGTTGTTGCCACCCTTAATGTGGGCGGCGGCATCAAGATCGACGCCAAAGCCGTTGACGGCATGGCTTTTGAAGGACAAAAAGCCGAATTGTCGGTTGACACAAAGGCGCCCAGCGTCACATACCAATGGTTCAAAGGGGAGCCGGCAGCGGAAAATAAAATTGAGGGCGCCGCCGGAAAAATCCTGACGTTTGAAAACGCTGCGCAAGACGACGCCGGAACATACGCCGTTGTCGTCTCCGGCGGCGGTAAAACTGAAACCGTCACCGCCAACCTGACCGTTTTTGAACAGCCGTCCGTTTCCCCAAAAAACGCAGCTGTCGGATCTGAGATCAAATTCAGCGTCAACGCAAGCAGCGACTATACCTGCCAATGGTACAAAGGAAAACCGGGTGTCGGAACGCCTGTCGGTGAAGGGGGGAATATTTTCACCATCGACAGCGCCGACGCCGGTTCGGACGGAGAATATTATGTGAGCGTCACGAAGACCGGCGACGCCGACAACCCCGTCATCACGTCAAACGCTATCGAATTAAACATCGCCTCATTGACCGCGCAGCCGAAAGACACATACGCTTTTGCCGGTCAGGCCGCTTCATTTGACGTGACGGCGCCGGATGGTGCGGATTTGACGGAATACCAATGGTATAAAGGAACGCCGGAATCCAAAACGGTCATTGAAAACGCCGTTTCCGCCAAGCTTCTTTTTGATTCGGAATCCAATCCGGTCGAAAAAAGTGATGAGGGAACGTACTTTGTGACCGTTTCCCAAACCTTCGGAACGGGAGAAAACGCTGAAACCGTCGTCATGACATCCAAACTGGCGAAGTTGATCGTTTTTGAATTGACATGTTCCAATAACACCATTTCCGCCGGAGAAGATGTGACATTGACCGTCACCGGCGGCGAACAGCAGACCGAACGAACCCTCTTTCGAGCATACGCGTGGTATAAAAACGATGGCAACGGCTGGGAACAAATCGACGGCGCTTCAAAGCGGACCTACGAAAGACACGGCGTTTCCGGTGCTGAAAACGGCACGCAGTTTTTTGTCCGAATGATGGTGGACGGCTTCATTTTGGACTCCGGTGTGCTGACGCTGACTGTTTATCCGGAAGAGGACGACAGCAGCACGGAGGACAACACGACAGAAAATAACAGTACCGACAGCGACGGCAACAGTGGCGTCAACCGCGGCAGCAGCAGCGGTCACGGAGAAGTAAAAATCTTGCCGCAAAATCAAACCACCAACCCTGAACCAAAAACCATTACCACAGATGCTGCCAACGAGACCGTCCCCGTAAAACAGTCAAATGTTGCCGGTCTTGAAACAACAACGCCGGAAAAAACATATCTTTGGGCCGGTGCCGCTGCGGCATTTGCGATTGTTTGTCTGTTCCTTTTGCTGGTATTCGGAAGAAAAAAGAGAAAAGAAGAGGATGAAAAATAAATTTTATTTTTTTATTTTATTCTTTTTTTCTTTTCATTTCTTTACGTTTTATTTTTCTAATTTCTTTTTTTATATTTTCTAATTTTTCATTTTTATCTTTAATTCTCCATAAAATAATTATACAAATCATATTTTATTTAAATTATAATAAAAAAATAACAATTTATGAGATATATGTTTGTAGTTTAATATATATCAAAAAATTATAAATAGAATTTTTCTTTATAAAAAATAAAAAAATTATATTACTAATACAATATTATAATAAAGTTAGACCGTTTCCTTGAACATGAAATTTTTATTCGAAAAAGAGGGGATTGCTAACGATAAAAACAAAGGTGATTAAAATAAATAAAATCAAAATAGAAAATAAAACGACAAAAAGAAATTTTCAAAAAACATTTGTCATTTTGTTTTTAGCGTTACTTTTTTTACTGTCGGGAATTTCGACCGCCTCGGCTGCTTCTACCATCAAAATAGACTTGGAAGAGGAATATTATACCAAAGCCGGAGAAAAAACTGTATTTTTGTTTGAAGGAACATTGGAACAAGGAAAATCCTGGGGTCCTAATACCGCATATTTATGGGAATATAAATTACCCGAAGCCGACGAATGGAACTGGCTGCCGACACCCAAACGACGACTGGAATCTCTCGTAAGAATCACAAGAGATATGAGCGGTACCCTGGTTCAAACTGAGATTTTCAGTACTGTCGGCAACGGCCGCGCTATAAACTTAACAATAAATAATACACCGGTCGAACTCAATGGAGCTCAATTCAGAGCGACGATCGGTTCGGATAACAAACAATCAAAAGTGGCAACCCTTTATGTTTATGAAGACGTCGAAATCAAAACGGTCCCATCCGACGTGATGATTTTTGAAGGCGAGGATGCTTCTTTTTCCGTGGAGCCGGTTTCAACAACATGCGTCACATATCAATGGTACAAGGGAACTGTAAGTGCCGGAAATATGATTGCCGGCGCCGATGAAAACACTCTGGTGCTTGACAATCTCCAAACGGACGACGCCGGGACATACGTCGTTGTGGTGTCCGGCTACAAAAATGAAAGTTCTGAAACAGTGTCCGCCAATTTGACCGTTTTTGAGCAGCCGGTGGTTTCGCCGAAAAATGCTGCTATCGGTTCAGAGGCCGTTTTCTCGGTTGACGGCGGAGACGCCTATACTTATCAATGGCACAGGGGAACGCCGGGTTCAGGAACAGCCGTTGGCGACGGCACCCGTGTTTATACGATTGAAGAAACACAAACAGATTCCGCCGGAGAATATTATGTCACAATCACCGCCGGCAGCACAACAATTACATCTGATTCAGTGGAATTGAATGTGGTTTCTTTTTCGGCACAGCCGGAAGACGTCTTTTGTTTTGCCGGAAAAACCGCTTCTTTTGAAGTAACGGCACCGAGAGGTGCAACCCAAACCACATATCAATGGTTCAAAGGAACACCCGGCGCAGAAGCAACAATCATTGACGGCGCAACCGGCTCAAAATTGGAATGGACGGATACAGAACCGGTTTCAAAAGACGATGAGGGAACGTATTTCACCGTGGTGACGCAAACATTCGGAACGGGAGACGACGCCGAGACTGTTATTTTGACCACTGAGCCGGCCCAACTCACTGTTTTTGAACAGCCGGCCGTTTCCCCGAAAAATGCGGCTGCCGGAACAGAGATCGTGTTTTCGGTCAGCGGCGGAGATGATTATGTTTACCAATGGTATAAAGGAACACCGGGATCGGGAACGCCGGTCGGCGACAGCGGACGCGTTTATACGATTGAAGAAGCTCAAACCGAGTCCGCCGGAGACTATTATGTAACCGTCACAGATTCAAAAGACGCGACCATCACATCGGATTCGATGGATTTGAATATCGTGATCCTTTCGGCGCATCCGGAAAACACGTACGCGTTTGCCGGAAAAACCGCCGGTTTTGAAGTAACGGCAAACGGCGCCGACGAAACAACAATCCAATGGTACAAAGGAACACCCGGCGCTGAAGCAACAATTATTGACGGCGCAACCGGCTCAAAACTGGAATGGACGGAAACAGAAACGGTTTCAAAAGACGACGAGGGAACGTATTTTGCCGTTGTGACGCAAACATTCGGAACGGGAGGCGACGCCGAAACAGTTGTTTTGACATCCGGGACGGCACAACTCACCGTTTTAGAATTGGTTTGCGCCGACAACACCGTTGAAGACGGCGAAGATGTGATGTTCTCCGTCGTCGGAACGGACGGACAAACGCCGGAAGAAATCAAAACGGAGTGGACATATTCTTGGTATGAAAACGACGGAAACGGTTGGAACCTGATTGACGGCGCCGCGGGTACCGACTACAAAATTGAGGGAATTTCCACCGACAAAGACGGATTCGAATACACCGTCCGAATGGAAAACGGACAATTGAATTTGGAAGCCGGCGCCATTATGGTGACTGTGACACCAAAACCGAATGACAGCAGCAGCGGAAGCGGCGGTTACGGAGAAGCGACGGTGATTCCGGCCGAAATGAACATTCAACCAAATACGATTGCGTTCGAAGCCGTTGCCTTTACGGAAATAGAAAATGAGGTCGCTGTGATCGAAAATAAAATTGAGGAAATCAAACCGAAAATGAGTCCGACGCTTTGGATTGCCGCGGCGGGCGCGCTCTTATTGGTTTGCGCGTCGTTCCTGCTGATTTACGCCGGAAAAAAGAAGAAAAGAGAGGAATAAAAGAATTTTATTCTTTCTCTTTTTTTGTTTATTCGTTTTTAATTTTGTTTTGAGCTTTTTTTAATCGTTTTGCTTTTAATTTTCATCGTCTTCATCGCCCGACACGTGCGACGGCACAAGCGGCGGTTCGGTTTTGACAATTTCATGTTCCGGTTCAGGTTCAGCGTCCGTGGTCACGTCATCGTACGTATCTTCCGAAGCGTAATCGTAATCTTTCGGATCCGGCGGCCATGGCATTTGCGCGTTGGCGGACTCGGATGAAGAAGATTGCGGAGCCGTTAACGGAATGCCGGGAAGAACGTCCGCCGGCGTTTTATCCAAATCAGCCGCCGCTGTCTGAGACAATGAATTTTTATTTTTGGAGACGCCGGCGGTGAAAAATTTGTTCCGGGATTGTTCCAGCTCGTAAGTGGATTGCGTCCGCTTCTTGGAAATCGGGCCTTGAACTTTTTTCTTGGATTTGCCGGTGAGTTCCTTGATGTCTTCGATAAATTTGATTTTGCCGTATTGGACTTTTGTTTTGCCGTCTTCGTTCGTCAGATGAACGCGGGAGCTCAGGAAGAAATAAATGATGCCGACCACCGGCGTCAAAATGGCGAAAATGGAAAAGACGATCGCGTAATAGGAAATCGAATATTTCCGGTAAGCTGACCGGGAGTTGATGATGATTTGAGCGGCCACGTCAAAATCCAAATTGCCGGGCGTCGCTTCCGAATCGAAATAGCGGCGGTTGACGGCGGTCAGGTAAGTTTCGACGTCGTATTTGGAAATATGCTCGTAATAAATCAGGCTGTCCGTCTCTGCCGGCGTTTTTCCCTTGTACAAGAACTGAAGCTTGATGTTGGGCATGAACGAAGACAAGGAGACCGTAATCGCAAAAACGGCGAAAAGGATGAAATTCCAGAAATAAAAGGTGGCAATGTCCGGACGGTAAGGCGTTTCGTTGTAAATACGAAAACCGCCGATGACCAAAGCGCCGAGAAGCGTCACGATGATGGTGTTTTTGGCTTCAGCGTACTTTAAACGCTCCAAAACCATGTCGTACGTTTGATACAAGAAATCTCTCAAGCGGCAATTTCCCTCCTTTTTTTGGATGAGCAAATTAAGCATTGTAAGAATATATAGGTTTTTATAAAATTTATTAATCAAATAATAATTTAATAAAATGTTGCCGAAGCGGTAAAACGGCGCAAGCTTTCGATTGCAGTGGAAACAGCCAAAATATATTTAATAGATAACAACATGTATGCAATTGTATACAATCGGATTCAACCCGAGTTTGAGATCCGGCGGATACGAAAATCAAATCCAAAGAAAACACGAATAAAACAGGAAACATAAAAACAGATGTTTGCGTTAAAAAAGCGAAAAATTCCAAAATAAAAAATCCCAATAAAAAATAAAAACAATCGAAACAAAAAATAAAAATTAAAAAAATAACAATAACAGAAAATAACAATAACAGAAAAACAACAAAACCAAAACGGAAAAAAGATTATTTTTGAGCCGGCGTCAATTCTTCTTCAAGTCTTTGACGCGCGGGATTAAAATCAAAAAGATAATCAAACTCGTGAAAAAAACGAAAAAAGCCCCACCAATCATATCAATGTCCACGTAAGACCCGGGAAAGAACTTGTTTTTGAGAAAAGCAGCGGCTAAAAAAAGAAATGCTGCCGCAACGGAAAGCAAAACGCTCTCGAACAAAGTTGTTTGCCGGGTCTTCTTTTTTTGGACCCCTTGTTCTTGATTTGAAGTCATATTCTCTTCTCTCTCTTCTCTCTTTTTCCTGCTATTTTGATCAATTATTTGATTTTGGACCGTTTCATCAGCAGCGAATTGAGTGTGACGGAAACAGAACTGAGCGCCATAAAAGCCGCCGCCATTTCCGGGCTGATGAGCACCGTGTGCGTCAGCGGATACAAAATACCGGCCGCAATCGGAATGCCGATCGCGTTGTACCCGAACGCCCAGCCCAAATTTTGTTTGATTTTCCGAATCGTGAGCCGGCTGAGGCGAATCGCGGACGCGACGCCGGACGGATCGTCCCGAATGAGAATAATATCGGCGGATTCGATGGCAATGTCCGTTCCCGCACCCATCGCCATGCCGACGTCGGCCTGAATCAGCGCCGGCGCGTCGTTAATCCCGTCGCCGACCATACCGGCCGGAAGACCGGAATCTTGAATCTCTTTTATTTTTTCCGCCTTGTGCGCCGGCAAAACTTCTGAAATGACGTTTTCCTGGGAAATCCCCGCCGCATTGGCAATCGACAGCGCTGTCCGCTGATTGTCGCCGGTCAGCATGTAAACGGAGAGCCCCATTTTGGATAACTCAGCAACTGCGTCTTTGGATGTTTCTTTCAGCGTGTCGGCGATGGAGAACAGCGCCACCGGAATCGAATCGGCCGCCATTAAAACGACGGTTTTGCCGCCGCTTTCGAGCTGTTGAATTTGGAATTCGACTGCCGGGTCTTCGTGTGCGGAAACGCCGTTTTCCGTCAGGTAACGGCGGGTGCCGATCAAAACGACACGGCCGTCGATCTCCGATTTCACGCCTTTTCCGGAAGCCGCTTCAAACGAAGAAACCTCTTTGGGAAAAATGTTTTCCGCCGCAGCGCCTTTGACAATGGCTTGGCCGAGCGGATGTTCGGAATTATTTTCGGTGGTTGCCGCCATTTGGAGCGCGTCGCTTCTTGAAATTGAATTGAGCAGAACAACGTCGATCAGTTTCGGTTTTCCTTGCGTGAGCGTGCCGGTTTTGTCAAAAACAACGGCTTTGAGCGACTGTGCTTTTTCCAGGCCGTCGCCGCCGCGAATCAAAATGCCGTTTTCAGCGCCCATGCCGGTGCCGACCATGATGGCGGCCGGCGTCGCCAAACCAACGGCGCACGGACAGGAAATGACCAGAACGGTAATCGCAATGAGGAGTGAAAACATGAACGGACTGATGCCGAAAAAGGCAGCGGAATTGCCCACGTCGAAATAACCGTAACCGATAAAGAACCAAAACAAGAAGGCGGCGAGCGCAATAATGAAAACGGCGACGATGAAATTGCCGGCCACCGTGTCCGCCAGCTTTTGAATCGGCGGTTTGTTGGTTTGCGCGTCTTCGACGAGCCGGATGATTTGAGACAAAACCGTGTCTTCGCCGACTTTTTCCGCTTTGAATTGGAACGAGCCGGACAGGTTAAGCGTCGCGCCGACGACGGCGCTGCCGACAGTTTTTTCAACCAGCAGGCTTTCGCCGGTCAGCATGGACTCGTCGACCGTGGAGCTGCCGGATAAAACGGTGCCGTCCGCCGGTATTTTTTCACCGGGACGGACGATGACAACGTCGCCGGTCACAATTTCTTCCGCCGGAATTTCAACTTCAACGCCGTTTCGAAGAACGTGCGACGTTTTCGGCTGAAGCCCCATCAATTTTTGAATCGCCTGCGACGTTTGGCCGCGGGTCCGCGCTTCCAAATACTTGCCAAACGTCACAAAAATCACCAGCATCGCCACGGTTTCGTAGTACAGGTGTTCGAATCCGGGACCCAGATCCCAAAAGGTGGAAACGACGCTCACCGCATACGCGCAGCCGGTGCCGGCCGCAATCAAAAGATTCATGTCGGCGAGACCGTTTTTAAGTCCTTTGAACGCGCCCGTGAAATATTGACGGGCGGGACCGATAATGATAAGAGTTGTCAGCAAAAAGAGCAAATATTTGTTCTGCAAAAATTCGGGAACGAACGGCAGCCAGCTGACCATCATGCTCATGTTGCCCAAAATGACGGGAAGACCGATCACAAAAGCCGCAATGAAGTTGTTGCGCTGGCGGACGGCGTCCTTTTGAAGTTCGGCCGATACGTCTTCGGATTTTTGAATCGCCGCCGACGCTTCGTAGCCGATCTTTTCAATTTCGGCAATGATATCGTTTGGCGTGGCCGTTTTGGGATCATACCAAACGGTTCCTTTTTTGAGCGCGAGGTTGACCACAGCCGAATGAACGCCTTCTTTTTTCATCAGCGTTTTTTCGATATTCAAAACGCAAGCCGCACAGCTCATGCCTTCGATTTTCAAAACCAATTTTTCATCACCGGGCTGAGCTTTTCCGGGCTTTTGAGGTTCGGCGCCGGAATCCAACGGACACTGTTTTTCCGAAACATCTGTAACAATCGGACAGGTTTCCGGAACTATTGCCGCCTCAGCGTCGAGCGGAAACGGGTCATAATCTTCCGCGCGAATCGCGTCAAAAACCGCGGACAGGCTGATTTTGGAATCGTCAAAAGTGATCGTGACCGTTCCGATTTGCTGTTCGGCGTCGAGCTGAATTTGAACGGAAGAAACGCCGTCTAAGCTTGAAACGGCTTTATTGACGGCGCGGACGCAATGGTCGCAGGTCATGCCGCCGACACGAATGGTTTCCGTTCGGATAAAAATTCCTCCGCTTCAATTAAGCGTCGTAGCCGGCATTTTTGACGGCGGCTTTGATGTTGTCCAAATTGGTCTTGGATTCGTCAAATTCAACCGCAGCTTCGCCTTTTGACACATCGACGTCGGCTTTTGTGACGCCGCCGGATTCCATAATCGCTTTTTGAACGCGTTTCTGGCAGTGACCACAGGTCATTCCGCCGACTTTGAAGGTTGCTTTTTGCATGAATATGTCTCCGATATTTGATTTGAATATTCAGTATAACAAAAATTATTCATATCAACGAACATGTTTAATAAATAATTATCTCACAGTCTTTGACATTAAATTTATAAACAGATAAATATAATTGTTGAACAGCGGGTTTTGGAATCCGTTTAAAGAGGTGAAAAAATGAAACTGAATGGAAAGGTGGCGATTGTCACAGGGGCCAGTTCCGGCATGGGACACGCGATTTCACTTTTATTTGCGCAAGAAGGCGCCACTGTGATTGCCGTCGCCCGGCGTTTGGAGCGCCTGGAAGAACTTAAAACAAAAGTGGAAGCCGACAAATTCGCGGGGAAAATTATTCCGCTCAAAGGCGACGTTTCAAGCCGGCACGACATTGAACATATGATCGACTTTGCCGAATCCGAATGCAAGAAGCTGGATATTCTGGTCAACAACGCCGGCGTCATGGATAATTTCGAGATGGCGGAAGACGTCACCGACGAAATTTGGGAAAACGTCATCAACATCAATTTGACCGCCCCCATGGCAGCCATTCGAAAAGCCATCCCGCTCATGAAGAAAAATGAGTCCGGCGGCGTGATCTTAAACATCGCTTCCGTCGGCGGCCTTTTCGGCGGCAAAGCCGGCGCCGCTTATACGGTTTCCAAACACGGCGTGATCGGTCTGACCAAAAATGTCGGTTACACCTACAGCGATGAAAAAATCAGATGCAACGCCATCTGTCCGGGCGCCATTGCGACCGAAATCGGCAGCCACATTCACGCCAACCCGCGCGGACAAGCCAAAGTCGCGGACGGTATGAAAACAATGCATGGCGGCGCCGGAACAGCCGAAGATATTGCGAACGCGGCTTTGTTTTTGGTCAGCGACGATTCCAAATTCGTGACCGGCACGACGCTTGTTGTGGACGGCGGTTGGACGTCTTGTTGATATTATTGATATTGTTGAATAAAAAAAGAGGACGGAAGCGGTCATGATCATGACCGATTCCGTTTATTTTTAAGATTATTTCTTCTCTGTAACCATGCCGAATCCCATCGAGTTTTTTTCGCCGAAGCCGCATTCATACCCGAATCGAATTAAATCATAATCACCGGTGACAGAAAAGATCAGATTTGAACACCGGACAAATGTATCTTTAATTTTCATTCTTTTGGGTTCTGCAGATAAAACCTCAAACTCGAAATTCATGCCGCATGTTTTACCATAATACGTTTCATATTTTTTCTTGAGCTGGCTGCGCATATTTTCATAAAATTTAGAATGGTTGGGCAGCAGATCCCGGCCTTTTAATTGACCGTCGACTTCCTCAACCGTCCGAAGGCAAACCGGAGAAATTGTTTTTAAAATTGAAAACGATGTGGGTTCCTCTTCAATTTTGATTTCCATCGGATAAGCATCAAAATGACCGATTTTCAAGACAGGTTGTTGAAAAAGGCCTTCCAAAAAAACCGTTAAAAACTCAGTATTCGGAGATGATAACTGCAGATAGATGGAACCGTCTTGACTTTTGATCCCTTGATTTGGAATTATGGTTCTTTTTGGAATGTCTAGCCATGAAAAGGTGAAAAATTTGTATTTTTGATAGGCATGCATTTCTTCAGCATATTTGGAATCTCCGGCGTTTAAAGAGTTATAGATCATTGACGCCAAATGATATTGATAGTCAAAAGGAATCACCGTATTTGTATCAATTTCGAGTTTTAGAACAGACCGCATGCTTATCGTTATGAGAACGTATGAAACAAATAAATAGTTTTAGATTTTACGTTTCATGTTCTGACTCCGATTGTTCACTAAAATCAGAACTGAGAGAGATTGAAATGTCTGCCGGTCGACGTCATATACGGCGTTGCCAAGTTAAAATCAGAACTGAAAGTTCTGATTTTAATTAAGCCAACGTCCGGATTCGAACCGAAATATATTCGCTCTGCAGGCGAACGCATAGCCGCTCTGCCACGTTGGCGTTTGATTTTATTTGTTTCAGAAAAGAGTAACTCTACTGGGTTTAATTTTATTTAAAAGGAACGGTTTCGTTTTTGTTTTTTGGCGGGCAGCGTGCGCGCGCGTTATCGCGACACTTTTTTGTTTCGAGTCATCGAAACAGACGGGCTGCTTTTTTTAAACCGTGCAAACATCCCGAAAAATCAAACGCAAAGCGTTTGATTTTCTCGGAATCCGATGAATAAGATTGGGTACAGCAGCAGTAGGCGCAGAACCGGAACAGGAAACAAGTGTATTGTTAGAAAACAGTGGGTGCAAACTGCAACCTAAAAACAGTCAACTGTAGGTGCAATCTGTACTGTAAATTGGAATGTATCTCACAGATCGGATTCCGCAAAATACAGACGCAAAGCGTCTGATTTTGCGGGGTGGTTTGTACGATATTCAGAATAAACAAAACCAAACTTTTAGCGACCGGAGGGAGCCGTTCGCGTAGCGAACTCAATAGAAACGGGCTCCCCCGCCCTTGAAAAATTCCTAGCGAAGCGACGGAATTTTTGCGTCAGAATTTGCGGGATGGTTTGCTTGACATAACGAAAAATGAGAAAAAGGAAACGAAAGAGATAAAATAAAAACGAAAAATTATAAAAAAAAGAAGAAGGAAAGAACGATTTTTATTTCAAATAATATTCGTCTCTCGCTTCCACAAACGCTTTTATATTGCCAAGCGGCGTTCTCGGCGCAATGCCGCAGCCCGGTGACAATATTCTTGTTCCGTCTTCCAAACATTGCTTTGTTTCTCGTTTGACGTCTTCGGGCGTTCCCAAAAGAATTGTCCGCGCCGGCGAAACGTTGCCGATCAGACAAACTTTGTCGCCGATCAGCTTTGCAGCATAAGCCATATTTGTTTTTTCTTCGATGCTGATTCCTTGAAAACCGGACTGCGCCATCGGTTCCAAAATGGCGGTGGCGTCGCCGCACATGTGCAGAAGCGTCAATCCGCGGATTTTTTTGGTCAAATCTTTGTAAATGGGAAGAACCATCGATTCGAACAGCGGCGGCGGGAACAAATCCGGACCGGCTTCGGAATCCACAATCAAAACGCCGTCAACGCCGGCGCCGTACAGCATATTTGTGTATTCAACGCAGACATCCGCACACAAAACCATCAGTTCGGTCAATGTGTCCGGCTCCTGAATGCACCACCGCAAGTAGTTGTTGACGCCGCAAACGCACGCCGCCAAAGCGGCGGGACCGACCGTGCCGGCAATGAGCGGAATGTCGGTTTTGTCGCCGAGCTTCTTTTGAATTTGGGCGGTGGCGTCCAAAATAACGGAAACGCCTCTGCCTTTTGACAAATCCGGCACGGAAATTTTGGCAACGTCTTCCGGCTTTTTGACCGGAAAATCCAACTGGTGCGGCTGGGAATCTAACGTTCCTTCCGACATCGTACATCCGAGCGCTTCCGGCAATTCCAGCAAACTGAACGGATAGCGCACCGCTTCAAGACCGGTGAACGTGTGTCCGGCAATGGCCAAGTCCGCCATCGTTTCCGGATGATAGTGCGCTTTGGGCCAAAATGCGCCGGACAAATTCATTAAGTCAACTGTCCCCGTTTGAGTAATGCTCAGCGCCGGAACTTTGTCGACAGATTCCATTTTTACGGAACGGATAAAACGCTCCTTCATTGTCAAATCCATAACAACACACTCGATTTAGGTTGTAAAGTTAAAAAATAATTGAAAAAATAACAAGATCGGAAAATTAAATGAATTAAATAAAAATTAAATAAATGAAAAATAAAAAAATTGAATAAAAATTGAATAAAAAATAAAAAGAGAATCGGCTTAAAGTCCGATTTCCTTTTTGAATTCTTCCAATCCGGTTTCTTCGATGACTTTTCCGAGACGTTTTTTGGAATTTTTCTCTTTCAAATAGTTGATGATTTTTTCCGTCAGCGCCAGCGCTTCTTCTTCGGAAAGTCCTTCCGCGATCATTTCGCCGACGCGCGGGTTTGAGCTGGCGTTTCCGCCGACAAAGCAGCGGAATCCTTTGGTGTCGCCGATAAATCCGATGTCGCGCACAGCGGATTCGGAACATGAAAACAGGCAGCCGGAAACACCGATTTTCATTTTGGCCGGGAGCTGCATGCTGTGGTATTTCTCATCCAATTTGAGGCCCAGACTCATGGAATCTTGCTTGGCGCGCTTACAAAATGTGGTTCCGGGACACACGCGAACGCTGCGGACGCAGATGCCGATGGCGGATCCGGGTTTCATGCCCAAGTCCGTCCAAGCGTTGTCCAGGTCTTCCTCTTTTAAGCCGACCAAAACGATGCGCTGCGACGACGAAATTTTAATCGCAGCGGCATTGTATTTTTCGGCGACGTCGGCAATCGTCCGAAGCTTTTCCGGCGTCAGCAGGCCGGCGGGGCTGTGCGGGGCAATCGCGTACGTTTCGCCGTCACGCTGAAGAATCGCGCCTTTTTCCAAAATATCCGTCTTCTTTGCTTTTTCATCCATTTCGGTCCACCTCTTTTTGAAAAATTTATTTATCCAAACAAATTAAAAATTAAATGAAAAATAAAAGTGAAATTAATACGCAAGAAAAAATATAAAGAATAAAGAAAAATAAATCGGGACTTATATAATTCTAATCCCGACTCATCTCATCATAATTTAATCGTCGTCATAAATCAGTTCGCAAAGCACAGCGTTTTCGCCGTGCAGATACATGTGAACCTTTTTGGAACCGGACAGATCGTTTTCCAATTTATTCCGGAAATTCCAATAATCCTTCGGATCGATGTTTCCGCGAATCACCACTTTTCCGACATTGCTTTTTTCCAAAAATTCATGAATGGCGACAACGTCGTCTTCGGTTTTGATGGGCATCGTCCGAAGAACGATATAATTGTTTTTCACCATCGGATGAATTGTCAGCAAATCCGACGTCAACAGGACTCTTTTCTTGTCGATATGAATCAAACGCACCGGTCCCGTCGCTTTAATCAAATCGTCCACCAGTTCGTTGAGAAGTCCGGCCGCCACGATTGACGGGTCCGGCTCATACGCAAAAAGCATCAGTTTTTCGGTTTCAACAATCGGCGGCAATTCAACCGGCGCGTCCACCATCGCGTTTCCGGACGGCAGCGAAACAGCCACACGGGAAAACCGTTTAATTCTTCCAAAATAAAGCGTCAGGCGGTTGAGTTGTCCGTTAAGGGACAGGTATTCCATCTCGCAGTCGAAATTATCCGCCAAAATACGTTCGGGCGGCATTTGCGGCGGCGCTTCAAACGCAAAATTTTGACATTTTTCCGCGTAAGCGTCCATGACGTCCGGAATTCCCGGACGCAGGCTTGCGACTTTTCGAGTTTCCTCTTCCGGCGGGCGGGCGGGATCCGAAAAAATGATGTCGACCGGCGGGATTTGTGCGATCACGGCCGAGTCGAGCGCGTTTCCGCAAATGAACGTCACATTGGTGAGGCCGTGCTTCTCACAATTCTGCCGGGCAAATTCGATTTTCACCGGATCGATTTCAACAGCGTACACATGCTTGCACTGCATGGCGAAATAAATCGTCTGTCCGCCGATGCCGCAGCTGATGTCGGCAATCGTGTTGCATTTCAACCGCGCCGCCCGATATTTGGCAACGGGTTCAGGTGTTGCAAACCGGATGCCGTCCGCGTCGGAAGACATTTTTTTTTCAAAAACTTTTTTCTGAGACATAATCAATTATCCTAAAATTGAACAAATAAAATTGAACAAATAAAAATCAAAGAAATAAAACTCAAAAATATAAACTATAGATTATAAGAATCGGAATCATTAATCCCGAATCGGCGACCCGAACGTCACATCATCCAGCAGCAACTCTTTTTCCCACAACAGTTGGCAGCCGCATCTGCATTTCTCGAGCGTCTTCAAGTCTTGCGTTCGTGAAAATTCGCGAATCATATCCGCCACGTCGTAGCTGCATTTTTTGCAGTTTCTCGGACCGCGTTTGGCGCCGGCGCCGACCGGATCCGACATCAAATACGTATCCGGATGTTTGGTTTTGGCGTCCGTTAAAATTTTCACCATGCTCCAAAGCCATGGCGGCCGATATTCTTTATTTTCCCACATTTTTTCCACGAACGTACCGTTTTGAACGTTGCACAAGTTAATGGAAATGGTTTCGGCGTACGGCGCCGCTTCGCCAATGCTTTTGAGAATGTCGTCCATCGCTTCCTTTTCCGATAAAAACGGCGGCTTGAGCATTAAATACGCTTTTGAAAAAACGCCGTTTTGACGGGCGAGCACGCACGCATTCTTAAAATCGTTAAAGGAAAAACCTTTGTTGATGGATTCGCGCCGGATTTTGTCCGATGTGGTTTCGAGCCCGTAAGCGAATTCGAGCGTTTTTCCGTTCATCGCGGACAAACAATCGTCAATCGCTTCCTGATTCACAAATTCGGGACGCGTTTCCGCCAATACGGCGACGATCCGCTCGTCTTCGGAAAGCCGGGACAAAATTTGAACGCGCAGTTTGCGGTTGATTTCTTTGGGGTCCAAAAAGCTTCCCGATGTGAAAATTTTCACCATGAATTTTTGTTTTTCGGAGGCGCGGGCAAGTGCCGTTTCAAGCTGCTTCATGATGTCGCTGTCACTCGGTTCCCCGGCCGCGCTGTCGTACACGTATCCGCACATGGTACAGCCGCCGTTCTTTCCCCAGTAGCAGCCGGATGTTTGAAAAATGACCGTGAGAACGTCCAATATTTCCCCGCGGATGTTATCGGTTCCGATCCAAAAGGCAGCCGGTTCGTCAAACGGTTTCGATTTAACCCGCTGGCGGTTCCGAATCTCTAAAGCTTCTTGATTCAATGTCATAAAATTAACCTGTTCAAAAGTAAATGTACATGTAAAAGCGTCAGATAAAAGCATTCATACAAAAGTGAAAAGATAAATAACCAAAAAGAAAGGCAAAGATATAAAACCATATCTCAAAAAACCAAAATCGAAATCGGATTTTCAATAAAGACGCCAAAACGGAGAATAAAAATGTGAATTATTCCTTCTCCGAAACGCTGTCTTCAATCTTTTCTTCAACCTTCTCTTTGACCCGGTCTTTCATTTCTTCTTTCATTTCTTCTTTCATTTGGTCTTTCATCTCTCCTCCCATTTCTCTTTTTATTTTGTTTTCTTCTTCGTTGTCGATCTCATTCATATTTGAAATGTTTTCGATTTTGCCGGTTTTGTTGGTTTTATAATCCGGCCGATCGTATTCAAAAACATATTTTTCGATTTCGTCCAGATCGATTTCATCTATGTCCATGCCGTCGATGATTTTTGAAAAGGTGTAGGCTTCATTCTGTTCTTCGGCCACAATGGACAAAGCGTTGGATAAGGCAAAAATCGCCTGCTTATGGTCTTCCTTACTTCTATGAACATGAAGCGGACTGATTTCCAATTCATAATATTCATTGAATTCCGGAACATAACCGTATCTTTCATACAGTTTCTTCAATCTTGACAAATCCGCATGGATTTGCAGCAACTCATTTTTCTGAATAAAATCACACCCATCCCAATCATTCTTCGATTGGTAAACCATCAAATCACAAACCAATAATTTCAGTAAAAATCAAAAAAAATAAACTCCCATAAAAATATTATTAAATATATCGGAATTAATAATTATATTTCTCAATATTTTATTTAAATAAAAATGTCAGACGCCGATATTAAATAAAATTGAAAATGTTCAGAAAGATCCATAAATCTGTCCATTTATGACAAATATTTTCACAAAAAGGACAAGAAATAAAAACATTTAAAATAATTTGAACAATTTTATACAATTGTATTTTGACCGGTATTTTTCAAGCGGGTCACGGCAAATTTTGGGAAAATGGAGAAAACAAAATATCACGAAAAATCATAATATTTCAAAAAGCGGTTAAAAAGCGATGCCGGAATGTAAAATGGGGCTGCTGAGATTCGAACTCAGGTCGCAAGACCCCCAGCCTTGCAGGATGGACCAAGCTACCCTACAGCCCCACATGTTTTAAAAAAGCAAGTCTAAAACCCGTTTTTATTATATAAACTTTTCATTTTCAGGATTTCAGTTAAAAACAAATTCAGCAGATAATATTCATAAAAATACATTTACAAAAACGTTCAAATAATATCATTTGTATCCGATTGTTAAGGGTCTTTAACGCCTATTCGGCGCGCGAATTTTTGATTTCGGCGCGCTTTTCGCCATTTGATTATGGCTGATTTATTCATTTGTTGTTTATTGTTGATTTGTTTACCGTATTGTTTATTGCACCGTTTGGCGTACTGTTCGTACCATTCATACCATCCAAACTATCCATCTCATTGATTCATAATACCATTGATTCATACATCCATACTGTTTATTCTATTAGACTTAATGATGTTTAAAAACCGCTCAGGAGCTTTTCAAATGGAAAACGTGACAGAATTCATTGCGACAGAAATTGAAAAAATTAAAAAACAAATTGATGGCAAAGCCATTATCGCTCTTTCCGGCGGTGTTGACAGTTCCGTTTGCGCCGAACTGGCTTACCGGGCGATCGGCGACCGCTTATATCCGATTTTTATTGACACCGGTTTCATGAGAAAAAACGAGCCGGAACAAGTTAAAGCCGCGTTCTCTCACATGAATTTGCAAGTGATCGACGCAAGCGACCGTTTCTTTGCGGCCGTTAAAGGAATCGACGATCCCGAAGTCAAAAGAAAAGCTATCGGTGAAACTTTTATTAAAGTCTTTGAGGAAGAAGCCAAAAAAATCAAAGCCGATTACCTGATTCAGGGAACGATTTATCCGGACGTTTTGGAATCCGAAAAAGGCATCAAAGCGCACCACAACGTCGGCGGCATGCCGGAAAAAATGGAATTTAAAGGCGTCGTCGAGCCGCTCTACTATCTTTACAAAGACGATGTCCGTGAAGTTGGCCGCGAACTCGGCCTCAGTGTCGCGCTCTCCGAAAGAATGCCGTTCCCCGGCCCCGGTCTTTCCGTTCGCGCCGTCGGCGAAGCCACCCGTGAAAAAGTGGCGGCCGTTCGTGAGGCAAACGCAATCGTCGAAGAAGAACTCATGGAAAAATTCAAGCCCTGGCAAGCGTTTGCCGCCGTCATCGGCAAAGGCACCGGCATCAAAAACGGTGAAAGAATCCACGGTTGGATCGTCGCCGTCCGCGCGGTCGATTCCGACAACGCGATGACCGCAGAACCCCTGAACCTGCCGTTTGAAACGCTGATTAAAATTCAACAGCGGATTACATCGGAAATTCCGGATGTTTGCCGTGTTGTTTACGACATCACATCAAAACCGCCGGGAACCATTGAATTTGAATAAACAATCCAAATTCAATTTTCTTTTTTTGGGCGCGGCCACCGCGCGCGTTATGGCGACACTTTTTTGTTTCGAGTTTTCAAAAACGGCATGTTTGATTTTTTCAACATCAAGCAAACCGTCCCGCAAAATCGGACGCTTTGCGTCTGTATTTTGCGGATTTCGATCAGTCAGATGCATTGATTTGTAGGTACAGATTGCACCTACAGTTTACTATTTTTAAATTCTAATTTGCACCTGCAGTTAACTGTTTTTAGATTTCAGATTGCATCTGCTGTTTCCAACAAGACACTTGTTTCTTGGTCCGATTTGCATCTACTGTTCGCTGTCAATGGCATCTGAAAATGGTATCCGCAAAATACAGACGCGAATCGCGTCTGATTTTGCAAGGTTATTGCTTGACGCTTCCAAAAAACTGCCATCCGTTTTTTAAAAACACAAAAAGAAAAAATGTCGCCGTAACGCGCGCGCATGCCGGCGCACAAAAAAATAAAAAAACAGAAAAAAAAAGAGAAATGGAAAAAGTTATTTCTCCATCGCCATTTCAACCAATTCGACAATATCAATGACTTTGACATCGTTGCCGGCCGCGTCTCTCAAATTCCGGTAGCACAGCGGACATGTCGTCACCAAATAGTCAACACCTGCGGGAATATCTTCCAGCCGCCGTTTGGCCATGGCCATTGATAAATCGTTGTAACCGGAACGAACGCCGCCGCCGCCGCCGCAGCACCGTGATTTTTCACGGTTGGCAGCCATTTCGATGAAATTTTTCGGACCGACGGCTGCTTCGATGATTTGACGCGGTTCGTCAAAAATACCATTGTGGCGACCGGAGTGGCACGGGTCGTGATAAGTGACTTTGATATCCAGCGGATGCATACCGGCTTTTTTGAGATCGTCCAAATGCGACGCCAAAAACTGGGAAACCGTCGTCACATTAAAGTTGACGCCCATTTCTTCCGCCATCGCTTTGTAATTGTTGCGCAGCGTGTTGTAGCAGCCGGCGCAGCCGGCGATAATTGTGTGCGCGCCCGATTTTTTAATTTGCGTCAAGTTGTGCGCGATCAATTCGTCGGCGTCAAAGCCGATGCGCAAAAGCGGTGATCCGCAGCATTTTTCTTCTTCAAGAAGACCGACGCCGAGTTTGTTGAGAATCCGGTACGTCTTTTGAGCGTTGTCCGGGAAACGGTAAGAATCCAGGCAGCCGACAAAGAAAATGTATTCTGGGTTTTTGACAGGCTCAAATGTTTCGCCGGCAATCCACGCGCGGCGGTCGTCGGGAGACGCCAGCGTGTTGCCGTAAGTTTCCACGTTGTCGTGAATTTTGGCTTGCGTCGGCGTCATTTTGCCGAGCGCGACCAAGCCGTAACGGGCCGCTTCCACCAATTCCGGCGGATTGACGCCGGCCGGGCATGTTGTCGCGCAATAGCCGCATGTCGTACAGGTGTTCAGGCTGTCAAAAACCGATTCATCCGCCTCGGTGCCCTCAAACAAGTCGCGAATGAGAAGAATGCGTCCGCGTGTGTTTTGAGATTCCCAGCCGCTTTGCTCAAAGACCGGGCAAACCGACCGGCAATTTCCGCAGCTGACGCAGCGGTACAAGTCTCTCTTATCCATTTTTGAAAAAGACATTCGTATATTTCCTCGATAAATAATGAATTTGAATTTAAACCACAAATGAAATTAAATTAAATAAAAATTATCTGAATGAAATTAAATTGAATGAAATTAAATTGAATGAAATTAATTTAAATAAAATTAAATTGAATGAAAATATTTTAAATTAAAGATATCTTAAAGCGTTTTCGTTTTTACATACCCAGTTTTCCGGGATTCAAAATGCCATTCGGATCCAGTGATTTTTTAATGTCCTTCATCACATTAAACGCCGGGCCGCACTGTTTTTCAAGATACATGCCGCGCGCTGCGCCGATGCCGTGTTCGGAACTGACGGTTCCGCCCAGCTCAATCGCCGCCAAATGCAAACGATCAGCCGCTTCATTGAGTTTTTCCCACTCTTTTTCATCCAACACATCAATAAACTGTCCGACGTGGATGGTTCCGTCGCCGATATGTCCGTAAATCATCGGCAAAAGCCCGACGTCGTCGGCGATTTCATACACTTTGGCCAGCATTTCCGGCAATTTTTTGATCGGAACGCCCAAGTCTTCCCCGACATAGATTCTGGTTTTGGTCGGATCCATTTTAGAAACCGCTGCGCCGAGAAGGCTTCTCGCGTCCCAGATTTCTTTCATTTTGACCGGGTCACCCGTCACCAAAACGCTGCTCGCAATGTCTTTGCAGGCGGCCGCCAGCATATCGGCGGATTCGTCCACCGCATTTTTGCTGCCATCCACTTCAAACAAAATGACGTCGCCGTCTTTGGGCAAAACCACATTCGGATCCAATTTTGTCAGCACTTGAATGGATGTTTTGTCCAAAATTTCACAGGCTGACGGCGTGACGCCGGCCGCGAAAATGCGGGAAACCGATTGTCCGGCCAACTCCGGCGTTTTAAACGACACCATGATCAATTTTCTGGATTTCGGCAGCGGTGCAATCTTTAAAATGGCTTTTGTGATAACGCCGAGCGTTCCTTCGGAACCCACGAAAAGCCGTGACAGATCGTATCCGGCAGATGATTTGAGACATTTGGAGCCGGTGTTGATAACGGTTCCGTCAGCCAGAACCACTTCCAAATCCAAAACGTAATTTTTCGTCGTCCCGTACTTGACGCAGCGCATGCCGCTCGCGTTGTTGGCGATTTGGCCGCCGACGGTACAGGTCGCCGAGCTGCCGGGATTCGGCGGAAAGAAAAAGCCGTACGGTTTGAGTTTTTCGTTGAGTTTGTCCTGAACGACGCCCGGCTCGACGACGACTTGAATGTTATCGAGATCGATTTCCAAAATCCGATTCATTTGCGTCATGTCCAACACGATTCCGCCCGCCAGCGGAACGGAACCGCCGGCCAAACCCGTACCGGCGCCGCGCGTCGTCACGGGAATTTTGTTGGCGTTGGCAAACGCCAAAACTTGGGAAACCTCCTCGGTCGACTTCGGCAGGGCGACAAAATCGGGGCGCCCGCGGATCTGCGAGCCGTCGGCTGAATAACAACAAAGGTCAGAAGACGCTTTTGTTACACGGCCTCCGAAGATACTTTTTAATTTTTCGTAAGTGTCCATTGAGAATCAACAACAGTCGAATTTAATATTTTTTTAATATAATTTATTTTATTGTAAACCTTATTTTTAATTTTACGTTTATTTTGGGTTTATATTTTTCATTCTTCATGTCGAATCCGTATATATATTTTGTTCAAACAATTCCGCAAGTTCAAATAAAATCAAAACAAAATAAAATCAAATTAAAAATAAAATCAAATTAAAAATAAAATCAAATTAAAAATAAAAATTCAGATCAATGGGGAAAAACAATGAAAATAAAAGTCAATGGCATCAATTTATTTTATGAGAAAGCCGGCGCCGATAACGGCAGACCGCTCATTCTGCTTCACGGCAACGGCGAAGACCATCATATTTTTGACGAACTCGCCGAAAAGCTCCGGCAGAACTTTACGGTTTATGCCGTCGACAGCCGAAATCACGGCGAAAGCGAACGAACAAATGATTATTCCTACGAAACAATGATGAAAGACGTTTATGAATTGATTCAAGCGCTGGACTTAGGACCGGTCAATCTCATCGGATTCAGCGATGGTGCCATCATCAGTTTGCTTTTAGCGATGAAACACGGAAATGAAAACGTTGTTTCTAAAATGGCGCTACTGGGCATGAATTTAAAGCCGTCCGACTTTACCGATGAGAATTATCAATATATCTTGGAATTATATGACGAAACCAAAGACCCACTGGTTCAGTTGATGTTGGAACAGCCGAATATCGAGCTTGAAAACCTCAAAAAAGTGACGGTTCCGTCATTGGTCGTCGGCGCCGAAAACGATCTTTTCCGGCAGGGATTGTTTGAAGAAATCGCGACGACGCTTCCGAATGCCGAACTTCTCATGATGAACGGACACGAACACGACAGTTACGTAACGCATCAAGATGTTTTGTATCCGGAATTGCTTCGGTTTTTTAAAGAAAGTGATTATAGATAATTTAAAACTTTAATACATTTTTAATTCAAAAATTCACACAACCTTTATGAATTATGAAAATAGTTTAATTCAAATGAACTTCCCAATTGAAAAAAGCGAAGAACTTATTGTACTTGCTTTTACTCATATCGATCTTGTTCTTCTTTTTACATTTTTAACTTTAGTCTTTACTATTATTGGTATATTGTATCAGCGTTAGACTCGCAGAAATGATCAAAAGACAAAAATGTTGTCAAATGAAATAGACGATTTAAAGGAACAGCTTCAAGATTACTATATTCCTCAAAGTAAAGAATTGGAGTCATTAATAAATTTCCAGACCATTTTTTCCAATTCCTTGAGATGGACTTTAAATCCATTATCATTTAATGAATTCATTGATCATAATGCTGGCGAAAAGTCTATGGAAATTGTAAATCGAATAAATGATTTGCGTGAGAAATATTATTATTTGGATGATGATAAAACAACAAAAAAGTACCATACTTCACTCGAAAAAATAAATAATAATTTGAAAGAAATTGATCGATTAAATAAAGAAATGTTTGAATCTTTTAAAATTATTGAAAGCCAAACAGAAAAAAGAGAACAAGAAATTTTTCGTTTGGATGAGTTGGTGAGATCAAACAATTTGACGGCGGATTATAAAAAAATATCAGAAGAACTGATGCATTTATTAAACCAATCTAAAGAATCTATTACTGAGTTAGATAAAAATACAAAAATGTATGAAATGAAAATAAATAACCAAATTGATGAAATGCAAAAAGAATTGAAAGAATTATTATTAATAAATCAAAACAAAATTTGGTCTATCAACCTTCAAATCAAAAATAAGAAAAAAGAGTTAAAAATTCTATATTCAAAATAATAAAAATACAAAAACTCCGTCTCCAAAAAGAACAAGAAGATGGAAAATAAAAAAACTGCCGCTTTTGACGGCATTCATTCTGTTTTCATATTCTTCATCATCTTTTCGACTTCTTCGGATCCTTCTTCGTAAAAATCGGCTTCGTTGGGCTGAAGTTCGCGAAGCAGGCGCAGAAATTCTCCGGCGTGTTCTTTTTCTTCATTGGCGATGTCTAAGAGCACCGTTTTTGCGAGTTCGTTATCGGTGGATTCCGCCAATTGTTCATAAAGCTGAATGGCTTCATATTCGGCGGCAACCATAAAACGAATGGCACGAACGAGTTCTTCATGGGTCAGTTTCCGATCGTTTTTCAAACCGGCGAAGGGGTTTCCAAATCCGGGCATAATAAACTGTTTTCAACAATATTATTTATATTTATTTTGAAATAAAAATAGCGGAATCAACAAATTCCGTTATTTTTTGACTCGTTTGTTCTAAAAATTTCGATTTAATTCAATATCATAAAGAGAGTTTTTATCGAATGACGCGGTTTAAGTGCCTATGACGAAATTCTTTGAAGTCGAAGAGCGGGACGGCGCGGCCCGCATCGGCAAACTTCTTTTGGACAAAAATATTAAAACGCCTTTTGCGGTCGATTCGGCCCGTTTGGCGGCAGATCCGGATTATCCGATTCAAAACGCGGGAACACTTTGGACATTCAAACCGGACGATTCGGAAGAAATCAAATCCGCCGTTTCCGAAATCAAAAAACGGGGGGATGTTGCCGGAAACAAACAGCTGTTCATTCTGCCGCGCGCACAATTCACGCTGACGTATCCGAATGCGGACGACGCCAAACGAACCCGAAAGATTCGAGAAGCGGTTCTTGAGGCGAATATTTTGAAAAAGATTCCGCTGGCAGGAATGATTCGTCCGACTCCGGCTTCTTCCAAACATTTTGAACGCGAAACAGACGTCGAGGAAAATGTTGACATTGGAATCAGCAACGATGACGACAACTGTGATTGCTGTTCATCCGATTCTGCAAAAATAACAACACCCGGAGTCGTTTCTTCGGAGAATCTGGGATACGACGTTTATATTTTGGAAGGCGCCGGCACTTTTGAAGAGGACGCCATCGGTTTTTTCAATGCGTTTTTAGACATCAAAAACCGGATTCCGTACGATTCGGCGCTTTGGCTCCCGAATCTCGCCACGCCCGAAAACGTTGCCGTTTTGGTTTGGCTCGGCGCCGACATTTTTGACACGACCCGCGCCGTCGTCGCCGCGTACAACGACCTGTACATGACAACGGCCGGAACCTTTTATTTGGAAGATTTGGCGGAACTGCCGTGCCGGTGCACGGCTTGTACCGGAAAATCCGCCAAAGATTTGCGGGAAATGGAAAAATCCGAACGCGCCCGTTTGTTGGAAATGCACAACGTCGGCGCTCTTGAAGCCGAACTTTCCTTGGTTCGGGAAAAAATCCGGGCGAATCTGCTGCGGGAATACGTGGAAGGTCAATGCCGGACAAAAACATGGCTCACCGGGCTTCTCCGCCTTTATGACCGCACCGCCGCCGGCGACAGCATGAGCGGTCGCGATGGTTACGCTGAACAAAACGCGCCGACATTCCGCCGGGAAACAATGTACGCCACCACGTCCGAATCTCAAAACCGCGCCGAAATCGTGCGTTTTGCAAACCGGGTTGTTGAGAATTATGAGGCGCCGAACAAGGAAATTCTCATTATTTTCCCCTGTTCCATGAAAAAACCGTATTCGATTTCCAATTCTCACCAGCGTTTTATTCAAACGATTGAGCGCAACCGAAAATATGTGAATGAAATCATTATCACGTCCCCGATCGGACTCGTGCCGCGCGAATTGGAATTGACGTATCCGGCGGCGCACTACGATACAACCGTGACCGGACACTGGGATTTGGAAGAACGGGCTTGGGTCGGCGGACTCCTTGAATCTTATTTGATCAAAAACAAAGACCGATACAAGCACATTATTGCGCACGTCGAAGGTCCGTACCGTGAAATTTGCGAGGCCGTTTCCGAAAAACTCAATATTTCGATGATTTTTACCGGCAAAAAAAGCCTGGCGTCACAGGAAAGCTTGAAAAATCTGAGGATGGCGCTGGACGATATTGTGAACGCGTCCGTTCCGGCCGGCAGCGGAAAAGAATGGGTTGACGCGGACGGAAACGTCAAAAAGCAAAAGCTAAAGCCGACTCTTTTGAAGCGCGGCCCGAATGATGAAAAACTCGATCAAGCGCACGCCATTATCCGCTATCAATTCGGACGAATCGGCGACGCGCTCTTTTCGGAAAAAACAGTTGTCAAAGGCAATTTCCCGAAGTTCCAGATTTTTGACCAGAATGAACAGTTGGCCACATTGGTGCCGCAGTTCGGTCAGTTTGCCATATCGATTGCCGCCGCTGAAAAAATCATTCAGTCGCCGGATTATGCCGGACAATACACCGTCCGGATTGATAATTTCCTGCCCAAAGGTTCACTTCTCGCGCCCGGAATCATTGACGCGGACGAAAACATTCGCGTCGGCGACGACGTGATCATTCTCGGTGAGAATGTGATCGGCGTCGGAAAAGCAAAAATGTCCGGATTGGATATGAAAACGGCGACGAAAGGTGTTGCGGTTTTGCCGAGGCACACGAAATGGATTGTTGAGCCGGAAAAATAATCAATCGGTCAATCAATCCGTTGACTTGTTGAACGGATTGATTTTTGATAAAATCCATATGCAGAAGACATATAAAAATCCGGCAATAAAGAGAGCAAAGCTGTATTTGATTGCTTGAATTGTCGTGTCTTCAAAAGGTGACGGCCCGAGAGAAAAAATATCTCCCAAAATTAAGATCAGTAGGGTAAAAAGCCAAGACATTAAGCAGGAAAGCGGAAGATATGCAAGAGTTCGGGACGTGATTTCTTTTTTGAACAAAAGTTTGTAAGAAATATAAAGAGACAAGACAAGCGGGACTAAAAAGATTATCGAGTCAATCTTTTCCATAAATGTTAGATCTGTATTATAAATATTATAAATTATCAAAAAGGCGACCGCTAAAATAACAAATGTCAAAACGACAATTATGGTTTTTGAGCGTTCTCCTGTTTTGCCGTTTGATGAAAGTTCTTTCTTTGACGAATCATCTGTTTTTCTATTTTTGCGTTCGTGAATCAAAAGAACCAGATTCAGAAGAGCATAGTACAGAAATATGTATAAAAATGAACAATACAATCCGAACGCTGAACCATATAATCTGTCAAAAGACATAAGTCCTCCAAATATGGCATATGCCAAAAATCCGGTCATGGAGGCGACAACGCCATGAAAAAATACGGAAAGGCGGTAGTTAAATTTCGATTTAAAAATTAGGTACAAGATGCCCGATATCAGAAACTCCGGAATGCCGGATACGACGGACAAACGAATGATTTTCATAAAAATTAATGCTTCTTGAGGTTGAAAATTTAGAAAAATAGTCTTTGCATAAGCAAGAAACATAACGAGTCCAAGAATTCCGAAAATCGCCCAATCCAAAGCGGCAATTTTGGTTTCATGCGGCCAATTTTTGATTTTTTGAATGAAACTTGGAGATTCGGAATTCGTCATGATCTTTCCCTCTGCTCATTTTTTAGAATATTTAAAATTTGGTTCTTGAAGAACAAACAAATTTTTGTCAAACCCAGCATGAAAATTATGTAAATGAATCCGGCCGGAATACAAAGAACGAAACTCAAAACAAATGAAATGATTTGATTTTGGAGAATTGAGTAACTTATGCTATCCAGGATCACGAATGAAAGGATGGAAATGACAAAGTAAATAATGAAGGTCACCTGGATTGAAAACGGCACGTATCCAATTTGCCGGGTGCTGACCTCTTTTTTGAAGAGATATTTGTAAAAAATCAAAAGCGATAACGCTATGATCAAAGATGGGAACATGCCCCCTAAAAAGTAATTCATGAATGTTCTGTTTTCATAGTGATAGATGATGGCAGCGGCACATAAAAGAACGATTGCCATCAAAGTCACAATCAGAACGCGGGATTTAAATCCGGAATCGTCATTTTCCGGATTGGACTCGCGGTTTTGAATCACATTTGACTTGGATTGAGCTTTATTTTTGTATTCCCGAATGACAAAAATCAAATTAACAACGGTGAAATACAAAAAGAGATAAAAAACCGGATAAACCATCTCAAATCGGGACCAAGCATAGCCATAATTATCAAATGAATTGAAATTTTCAATCATTCTAAAAAAAAGATAAGCGCCCATGAAAGTGACTGACCCGTAGAGAAGAACAGGCAATTTGTATTTGAATTTGGATCTAAATGTGAAATAAAGCGCTGCCGGCAATATAATGAGAAGAAGGCTGAAAAGAACGACGTCTCCGAGGGAGATTAAATCTGATCGTGAAGCGTCCTCTGCAATCGCTCTCGTTACAAGTGAATCAAGTGACAGGAATAACGGAACCATAATCCAAAATAACCAATCCAAGACAGCAACTCTGAGTTCATGCGGCCAATTTTTGATTTTTAGAATTAATTTTTGAAGGTTGGAAGTTTCTGTCATTTTCCCCACCGTCCGTTAAAATTTCATATTCCTAAATTAAATTTGATTTCACTTATATTTTTGGAATTTATTTTATGGGTTTCTATATAGAATCCATATTTTTAGAAGTTTCATTTCTGTTTGATTTAATTCTAAATTTTTTGAAACAATATCTTTTATATATTCATGAATTATTTAATTCGTGTCCGGCTTCTTCTTTTCGGATACGATATGAATTTATAATCGAATTATAAATTATAAAAAATCAAAATCTTCGTGCGTACTCATTTTTAAAAAGGTCTTCTCATGAATCCGCTTCTTCCGTTGATCCGGCGTTATCATCCCAACGATGAATACAGTGTCCTGATGCTGGAAGCGGAAGCTTTTGAGGAACACAACCCGTACGAATATATTCAATTTTATGAAATTCTCAAAGACGGATTTTTCGTCTGCACGCTGGGTCCCGACGTGGTCGGTTTTGTCGTCGGCTATGCGCTTTCTGACGCCGAAGGCCACATTTTTTCACTCGCAGTCAGCAAATATCACCGCAACCAAGGGATTGCCGAACTTTTGGTCGATCATATCTGCACATATTTTTTGCTCAAAGGGCTGCAGAAAGCGTCGTTGGAAGTCCGGGTCAGCAACGAGCCCGCCATCAATCTTTACAAAAAACTCGGCTTTATGCCGGCTTGGCTGGAATCCAAATACTATTCGGACGGCGAAGACGGCTACGTGATGATGGTGAATTTGAACGCGTATTTCTATCAAAAAGAGCAATTGAAATTGATTGAAAACAGAAGCGGAAAAGAGAGAATCGAGAAGAAGAAAATGAATTGAGGCAAAAAATTCATTTTAATTTTTTTGATGATTAATTGAGTTTTGAAAAGATTTGAGTGGCTTCCCGAACCGCTCTTTTTGCTGTTTTTTCGATGGGGATTTCAAAATTTGGAGACATTTCATAATCGCTTAACGTTCGCCACTTTTTCAGTTTGGCAAGCTTATGTCCGATCTGCCGAAACGAATAATCTGCCGAGCGATTGAAATGAATTTCAAGGTTTTTATGATCTTTTCCGGTTTTTGAGCTGATAAATCCATCATTTTTTGCTGCATAATTTCGGACTTCTAAAAATGCAGCGTAATAAGCACGCCCGATTGCCGTCCGATAAACAGATTCCGATAAGAAACACTCTTTTGGCGTCTTTTTGATCAAGCATTTTGAAAGGTAGAGGAAGTGAGCCGGTTCAAATGTCATTTTTCGCTCCCTCTCAATATTTTTCGTAGCTGGAAACCAAAAAGAAGCAATGCGCTGTCGGCCCATATATTTTTCCGGCTTCTTCACTCAGATTGAAAAATTCATCATCCAATTTATCATCCAATTCATCGTCTTCCTCAAAAATTGGGATTTGAATTTCCAAAAACCGGAAATCACATTCGACGCTGATTTTCATCGGTCTTGTGACACGGTGACTATACCGTTCTTTTAAAACACGAGTAATGTACCACAAGATATCCGAAAAGTTCAGCGCTTTCGAATAACGCTTTTTGATTTCATCGGCATCAACAACTAGAAACTGCTCATCTTTTTCCAAAGCGTCTAAAACGCAATTGATTTTCAATTTGTTCGAGAGATTTGAAAATTCAAATTCGGATGGCTTTAAATTTATCACCATTTTATCAACCCCTTTTTTGTTCTTTTAATAATCTTCATATCGCGTGATCAAATACATGTCATCAGCGACCGATCCGTAAATTTTTCGCGCGTCTTCACACAAATTGATAAACGCTTCATTCAATGCCAAACTGACTGCCAGATTTGGTTCTGCAATCGGAATTTGAATTTCAAGAAAATGCCAGTCGCATTCCACTTCAATTTTCATCTTTCGCAGCAGTTGCGATCCATATTGTTCTTTCAGCTGCCGCGTTATGTACCACAATGCATCAAAAAAATTTGGCACTTTAGCATAACGCTTTTTGATTTCATCAGCATCAACAACCAGAAACTGCTCATCTTTTTCCAAAGCGTTCAAAACGTAATTGATTTTCAAATTGTTCGGGAGATTTGAAAAATCATTCTCTATTGGCTTTAAATTTATTGCCATTTTATCAACTCTTTTTCATCTATTTCGATTATATATTTCTAAACATTTTTTAATAGTCAGCTGCAAATCGAAATAAACCCGAACTGTATATATCTCTTTCGTTTTTTTATCGATATCATACGAATGAAAATGATGCGCATTTGTGCCGGAACATTCCGTATTTTATTTTTTCTTTTTCTTTTTCATATTTTCTTTTTTCGTTTCATTTTTTCATATTTTCTTTTTATTTTTTTGCTTCTTGTTTTCCGTTTCGACATTGGTCAGATTATCCAAATCGTTTTCCAGCATGAAAATTTTGAATTTGAAATAGTGAACCTGGCTGTCAAAAAATTCCGAAATATCATTTCCCTGACGCTCGTCGTTCATAAAATCTTCAATGATGGCGTACTTGGAACGGGCGTCTTCAAAGTCTTCTTTGATTTGTTTTTCCAAATCCATACGAAAAATCGGATCTCTGGAAGCTTTCATGTAGTTGTCGTAAACGATAAAATTGAAAATCGAATAGATGTCCGAAATCTTATCGCGGTCGACAGATCTTGAAAAATAACGAATGGATTTGATGTGGCTCAAATTTTTCCGGGAATCGTCAAGGCTTTGCCTCTGCGATTCCTGATAGCCGGCCGTCATGATTTCCGATACAACCGCTTCTGTTTCGATCAGCGTATCGTAAAGCGGATAATAAAATTCCTTGAGCTCGTCCCGGATGAAAATGATTTTCTTGATGACGAAATCCATATTTTGAAGATCGAAGATTTCCCGGGCGTTTTTCATGGAAATTTGAATGGAAACAATCGTGGCGATCGCTAAGACGGCGGCGAAGATGAGGTTCATGTCGTATGTGATGGCGTCGAAATATTCGAAAATCATCGCAAAGACAATGACCAGAACCAAAACAATGTTGATGATTTTAAACAATCGGTTTGTGGACGTGTCCATAAATGATTTTATTTTTGTTATTTTATATATTATTTCGCACAATTGTTTAAATTTATTTGAAATTGAAAAGAAAAATGAAAAAAACAAGGAATTCTGCCCATGAAAACGGAATCAAAAATATTTTAAAAAACATGCTTTTTAAATATCAAAACAACGTCTTAGTCTCAATTACGAAATCATTTCAAATTCAAAATCAAATTCAGGAAAATCATTATGGTGATGGATAAATTAGGCGATTCGCTTCAAGGCGCCCTTCGGAAGTTGATTGGCGCGAACCGGATCGATGAAAACGTCGTCAATGAAGTCGTCAAAGACATTCAGCGGGCGCTTTTGACGTCGGACGTTAACGTTAAACTCGTCATGGACATGTCCAAACGCATTAAGGACCGCTCGCTCAAGGAAGAGCCGGAAAAGGGCGCCGACCCGCGCGAACACGTCGTTCGGATCGTTTATCAAGAAATGATCGGCATCATGGGCAAAGGCGCCAACATCGAGCTCAAACCGCAAACAATCATGATGGTCGGTCTTCAGGGCAGCGGTAAAACAACATCTGTTGCGAAACTGGCCCGTTTCTTCCAAAAGAAAGGATTAAAACCGGCTGTGATCGGCGCGGACAACTTCCGCCCCGGCGCTTACCAGCAGCTGAAAATTTTGTGCGACAAACTCAACGTTCACTTTTACGGCGAAGAAGGCGAACAGGATGCCGTCGGCATTGTTGAGCGCGGCCTCAAAGACATCGAAAAATATGACGTCAAAATTATCGACACGGCAGGCCGCCACGCGCTGGAAGCCGATTTGATTGCCGAGATGGAAGCGATCAACAACAAAGCCAAACCGGACCAGAAGTTTTTGGTTCTCGACGCCGCCATCGGCCAGCAGGCCGGCGTTCAGGCGAAAGCGTTTAACGATTCCGTCGGCGTTACAGGCATTATTATTACAAAATTAGACGGTACCGCCAAAGGCGGCGGTGCGATGTCAGCGGTCGCTGAAATCAACGCGCCGATCGCGTTCATCGGAACAGGCGAGACGCCGGACGACTTTGAAAAGTTTGACGCCGACCGTTTCATTTCCAGACTTTTGGGCATGGGCGACCTTCAGTCGCTCCTTGAAAAAGTTCAAGATTCAATGAAAGAGTCCGACATGAATGTTGAAAACATCATGAAAGGACGCTTCACGCTCAACGACATGTATGCGCAGCTTGAAGCCATGAACAAAATGGGTCCTCTGAAACAGGTCATGAAAATGCTGCCGCTCGGATCCATGGGTCTCGGCGGCGCTAAGCTTTCCGACAAGGATTTGGATGAAACCAACGTCAAAATGAAAGCGTTCAAAATCATCATGGATTCCATGACGGAAGACGAACTCAATGACCCAAAAATCATCAGTTCCCACCGGATTCAAAGAATTGCCCGCGGCAGCGGACGCAGCCCCGAAGACATCCGCGAGCTTCTCAAATATCACAAAAACATGCAAAACGCGTTTAAGAATTTCGCCGGCAAAGGCGGCGGCCGCAACATGCAAAAGATGATGAAAAAAGGCGGCATGGGCGGAGATATGGGCGGGAAATTCCCGTTCTGATCTCTTTTTTATTCGTTGATTTGATTTTTTTTTCTTCTTTTTTTGTGCGTCGGCGTGCGCGCGCGTTACGGCATCACTTTTTTGTTTCGAGTTTTTTAAAATCAGATGGTGATTTTTTGGAAGCGTCAAGCGATAGCCTCGCAAAATCAGACGCGATTCGCGTCTGTATTTTGCGGATACCATTTTCAGATGTCATTGACAGCGAACAGTAGATGCAAATCGGATCAAGAAATATCTGTATTTCAGAAACAGTAGGTTCAAATCGAACCAAGAAAAAGTGTCTTGTTGGAAACAGAAGATGCAATCTGAAATCTAAAAACAGTTAACTGTGGGTGCAATTGGAATTTAAAAATAGTGAACTGCAGGTGCAATCTGTACCTACAAATCAATGAATCTGACTGATGGGAATCCGATTAAATCAGACGCAATTGCGTCTGATTTAATCGGGATAGTTTGCATGGGAAGTTGGAACAAGCAAAATCAAACTTTCAGCGACCGAAGGGAGCCGTTCGCGTAGCGAACTCACTAGAAACGGACCCCACCGCCATTGAAAAATTCCTAGCGTAGCGACGGAATTTTTGCGGGATGGTTTGGGTGATTTTTTAAAAAACTGCCTTCTGCTTTTTAAAAACGAAAAGAAAATGATTGCGATAACGCGCGCGGCGGCGGACAAAAAACAAAAAATGAACATAAAAAAGCAAAGTGAAATATGAATCCAAAAAAGAGAACAAAAGCCGGAATTAGAAGTATCCGACTTTGACGTTGTAACCCTGAAGCGGGCTGAGTTTGTAATCTTCGATGAGGACGTCGTATGTGTTTTTGACGGGAACGGACAACGAAATTTCTTTGGTCCGGCCGTAGCGGCCTTTGCTGACGACCATCGCGTTGATAATGCCGAGCATGTCGAGTTCCGACATCAGGTCTGTGACGCGGCGCTGCGTTAAGATGTCCATGTCGATGGATTTGCACATCTTGCGGTAAATGTTGTACACTTCACCGGTGGTAATCGCAGCCGTCTGCCCCATCTGCGGCTGGTTTTGGGTGCTGAGGTTGAGCATCACAATGCTGAAGAGAACCAATTTGGATTGTGTCGGCAATGTGCGGACGACTTCAACAATCCGGTCGACTTCGATTTTGTCTTGCGCAATCCGGACGTGGCTTTCGGTGACGATCTTTTCTTCTTTGCGTTCCGCGATTTCGCCGGAAACACGGAGAAGGTCCAGCGCGCGTCGGGCGTCGCCGTGTTCCTGGGCGGCCAAGGCCGCACACAAGGGAATGACGGATCCGTCCAAAACGTCGTTGTTGTAGGCGATCGCCGCCCGCTGGTAGAGAATGTCGCGGATTTGGTCGGCGTCGTAAGGAGGATAAATGATTTCTTCTTCGCCGAGCGAACTTTTCACGCGCGGGTCTAAGAAATCGGTGAATTTTAAGTCGTTGGACACGCCGATAATGCTGACTTTGGCGCGCTTGAGATTGGAATTCATGCGGGAGAGGTTGTACAAAACGTCGTCGCCCTTTTTCACCAATTTGTCGATTTCGTCCAAAATCACAATGAGGACTTGTTCTTGGGTGTCGAGCGCTTCTTTGAATTTTTGGAAAACTTGGTCGGTCGGCCAGCCGGTCATCGGAATGTCTTCGCCGAAATGACGGGCGAGGTTGGCCAGGAGCCGGTATTGCGTGTCGATCACTTCGCAGTTGACGTAAATGACGGAGCATTTGACGTTCATGCGTTCGCTCATGTTTTCGAGTTCTTTGCCGACATAACGCGTCACCGCCGTTTTTCCGGTACCGGTTTTGCCGTAAATGAGAATGTTGGACGGCGTTTCGCCGCGAAGCGCTGAGACCAAAATCGTCGCCAACTCTTCGGTTTGGGTATCGCGGTGCACCAAAACGTCAGGGGTGTACGAATGTCTGAGAACTTCTTTGTTCTTGAAAATGGATTCACTTTCAAGCAAACGGGTAAATAATTGATTGAGGGAGCTGGTCATAATAGTTAATCTCCTGTCAAAACGGATGCCGAGGCGGGCCCCGCAAGAGGTCATAAATGTGACAGATATAAGTGATAAATAAACCTTAAACCGAGAGGTGAAGGACGATTCTGAATTTTTTGTTTTGTCTTTGAAATAAAACCGGAATCTTTCAGACGGCGTGGCGGTGTCTTTGGGCGGTTTGGTTTTTTGAAAAATCGTTGAACGGATTAAAATGCAAAAATCTTAAACGAGAGGCTTTCATTTAAGTTTACATTCAGATTGGAATCGGAATTAATCCAATAGAAGTATAGGTGTATAAAGGTTATGGTAAAACCCCCCTTTGCTTCCGCTGGAATATCGAGATCGGCTGCCAAACTAAATAAATAGCTTTTTTGATTTTTTGTTTAAATATAGATGAAATGTTAATTTAAACTCAAAATAAAAACGATATCTGTTTCCATTATTTTCAAATAAACTTCACGACTTGGACGATTTTTTAATTTCCAATGGAAAACATTGGATTAATCGTGAAGGATTATTTCGACTGGACTTAAATAAAAATAAACAAAATATAATTCACTGATATTGTTTTTAATGCGTTCCCGGTTCTTTGAGGGACGGCATTTTTGGGCAGTTCTTCTTGATATTGTTTTTACCAAATCTTCTTTAAAATCAAAAATTATGTCCAATATTTCTCTTATTTTCACTTCGCTGTCATTTCATTTTCTGTTTTGCGTGTTCTGTTTTTCATTTTGTTTCGTATTCCTGTTTTCCATATTTGTTTCGTATTCTGTTTTCCATATTTGTTTCGTATTCTGTTTTCCATATTTGTTTCGTATTCTGTTTTCCATATTTGTTTCGTATTCTGTTTTCCATATTTGTTTCGTATTCTGTTTTCCGTATTTGTTTCGTATTCTGTTTTCCGTATTTGTTTCATGTATGATCTCATGTAATTTCATATATTCCGATCAGGTCACATCCATTCCATATTTTCGCTTTGCGAAAATATGGAATGGGCGGACTGTATCCAGAAATTTGAAGTACAATCTGAAATCTGAAAACAGTCAACTGTAGGTGCAAATCTGAAATTTAAAAATAGTGAACTGTAGGTGTAAACTGAAATCTAAAAATAGTGAACTGTAGATGCAATCTGTAATCTAAAAACAGTCAACTGCGGTGCAATCTGTAACTATAAAATAGTCAGTGCAATCTGTGCTGTAAATTGGAATGTATCTGCTGACCGGATTCCGCAAAATACAGACGCAAAGCGTCTGATTTTGCGGGTTGTTTGCTCGAAATCTGAATAAAATGAAACAAAACCTTAGCGACCGAAGGGAGCCGTTCGCGCAGCGAACTTATGGAAACAGAGTTCCACCGCCCCTGAAAAATTCCTAGCGAAGCGATGGAATTTTTGCGTCAGAATTTGCGGGGTGGTTTGCTTGACATCAAAAAAATGAGGGACAAAATTTTGAACTCAAAACGAAAAAGCATCGCCATAACGCGCGCGGCGCCGCCCGCCAAAAAAAAGAAAGGGACGATTAGTTTTTGAATTTATTCAACAAATCATCCCGGCTGAGCGAAACTTGTTCGCCCGTTTCCATATTTTTCAGCGAGAAAAGTCCGGATTCCAACTCTTTTTCGCCGACAATCAAAACGTAGTCGGCTTTTGCGGTGTTGGCAAACTCCATCTGCGCTTTGAAATTGCGGCCCATGATATCGGTTTGAACGGGGACGAACGCTCGAAGTTCGCCGGCCAAAATAATACTTTCCTTTTGCGTTTCCGGTTTTGAAACCAAAACGATACTCGGAACTTTGGCAGCCGTTTTGTCGCAAATTTCCATAATCCGGTCAAAACCGATGCCGAACCCCGTGGAAACGACGTCGCCGCCGCCAAAAAGGCTGATGAGCTTGTAAGATCCGCCGCCGCAGACTTGTTTTTGGGCGCCGAGGCCGTCGGCGTAAATCTCAAAAACGATGCCGGTGTAATAATCAAGACCACGGGCAACGCCGAAATTGACGGTGTAATCGTTGACGCCGTAGGCGGAAAGAAGCGTCAGGGTTTTTTCAAACGCATCGAGTTCCGGCAGCGGTCCGGCAATTTCGCGCGCTTTGACGACGGCGGCCATACCGTCTTTTCCGGTCAGCAAAATAATCGCTTTGATTTTTTCAATCAATGTGGGCGTTGCGTTCAATTCCGAAAGCAGTGCCGTTAAGTTTTTTTCTTCTTCCGGGTCTTTGGTCATTTTGTCAATGATCCGCATCACTTTTCCTTGATTTTCCACGTTGACGGTCACTTGGGAAAGCAGGTGGCGCAGAACGGAGAGGTTTCCGATGTTCAGATCGCCTTTCACGCCAACAGCATTTAACATCGTCATGGCGAGCGCAATGACTTCAGCGTCAGCTTCCGGTTTGGCGCTGCCGATGAGTTCCACGCCGAATTGCCAAAACTCTCTGAAGCGGCCTTTTTGCGGGCGTTCGTAGCGGAAACAATTTTCAAAATAGAACAGTTTGACAGGCTTGGGGAACGACTGCATTTCGTTGACGTACGCACGCATCACCGGCGCCGTCAATTCCGGGCGCAGCGTCATTTCACGGTCGCCTTTGTCTTTGAAATTGTAAAGCTCGCCGATGATTCCTTCGCCGGATTTGAGGGTGAAAAGCTCCAGCTCTTCAAATGTCGGCGTAATAATTTCGCCGTAGCCCCATTTTTTGACGACATCCCGGAGCTTTGATTCAACGCTTCGGCGGCCGGCCATTTCTTCCGGCAAAAAATCTCGCGTGCCGCGCGGTTTTGAAATTTCCATAATATCCCTCTTAATATGATCTGAATTGAATCGATGATGAATGAAAAATAAAACAATAAAACAAAAAATAAAATGAATAAAAATGAGTGGGTCGCTCATTTTTGAATTATAATGGACAAGACGTCGCCGTCTTTGAGTTTATGGTCCATGCCGACCCGCTGTCCCGGATGTTTCGCGGACGGACCCCAGACATAAGCGAATCTGAACTTTTTCTTGAAATCTTTGTGCAGCCGCTCGCAAATCTGCCCGATGTTGGTGCCGTCAAGAACGATCATTGGTTCTTCCATGTCGGCGGCTTCGCCTTGCGGTTTCATATAGACGCGGATAAATTTAAGACGCTCATAGAGCACGTTTTTGAGTTCTTCCAGATTCTGGCTGTTGTGGGCGGAAATGAAGACGGCTTCCGGGTACATTTTTTTGGCTTCTTCCAGCATTTTCGGATACGCCAAGTCCACTTTGTTGACCACGATCATGGACGACACATAACTGCGGTTTTTGGAAACGACGTCAATCAATTGGTCGACGTTGATGTTTTCTCTGAAAAGAACCGTCGCATTGTGAATTTTGTATTCGTCGAGAATCGATTTGATGGTTTCTTCATCCAAATCGAGTTCCACCGTCGAGTTGATGCGAACGCCTCCGCGGTCCATTTTTTTGATGACGACGTCCGGCGGATGCTGATCCACACGGATGCCCGCTTCATACAATTCTTCCTTCAAAACCGGTAAGTGAAGCGGTTGGAAAACGTCCAAAAGGAACAAAACCAAATCGGAGTTGCGGATAACGGCGATGACTTCTTTGCCGCGGCCGCGGCCGGATGCGGCGCCTTTGACCAAGCCGGGAACGTCCAAAATCTGAATGGTGGCGCCCTTGTATTCCATGACGCCGGGAATCACGGTGAGCGTTGTGAATTCATACGCGCCGACTTCGGAATGCGCGTCGGTGAGTTTGTTGAGAAGCGTCGACTTGCCGACGGACGGAAAACCGACAAGCGTCACGGTTGCGTCGCCGGACTTTTTGACACTGTACCCTTCTCCCGTTCCGGAAGATGAACTTTTCTTCTCCACTTCGTCGTGGAGCTTGGCCAGCTTGGCTTTTAAGCGGCCGATGTGATGAGAAGTTGCCTTATTGTAAGACGTTTTTTTAATTTCTTCTTCAATTTCTCGAATTTGTTCTTGTATCGTTGCCATCGTTATGAATCCCGAAAATGAAAATCAATAATAGGAAGTAAAATTGGGTGGTGTTGAACCGGTTGCTGAAATCGTTGTTATAAAAATATGAATTGAATGATGAATACATCACTCAATCTTGAATGCTTCGTCCGGGGTGTATCCTTCGTGAACGATCGCATGAATTCTTTTGACGATCCGGGTCGGGTCTTCGGATTGGAAAACATTTCGTCCGATCGCAACGCCGGCGCCGCCGGCTTCCAAGGAATCGGCCACCATTTTCAACAAAGAGAGTTCGGAATCCATATGCGGGCCGCCGGCAATAATGACCGGGACCGGGCATCCGCGGACAACGTTTCTAAAGGTGTCGATGTCGCCGGTATAATTGGTCTTAACAATATCGGCACCGAGTTCCGCACCCAAACGGGCGGCGTGCGCCACGACGTTTTCGCTGAATTCGGATGTAATCTTCGGACCGCGCGGGTAAACCATGGCCAAAAGCGGCATGCCCCATTCGTCGCATTTGGCGGCGATGCGGCCAAAGCCTTCCAGCATTTCCGGCTCGTCTTCCGCGCCGACGTTCACGTGAATTGAAACGGCGTCCGCACCGACTTTGATGGCTTCTTCGACGGTGGTGACCAACACTTTGTGGTTGGCGTTGGGTCCGAGGGAGGTGGAGGCGGACAAGTGGATGATCAGTCCGACATCGTTTCCGTACTTGCGGTGGCCGTGTTTGGCGAGCCCCATGTGTCCGAGAACCGCATTGGCGCCGCCGAGAGCGACTTTGTCGACGGCTTCCGGCAAGCTGGCCAAACCTTTAATGGGGCCGGCGCCGACGCCATGGTCCATCGGGATGATGATCGTTCGTCCATCTTCTCTTTTCATAAACCGTTCCATACGAATTGCTTTTCCGATTGTACTCATAAAAATTCCTTTGATGATTTGCGGTGGTTAATAATATATAATGAAGTGAAAAAGTGATTTAGATATTTTCTGCTTGTATTTAATTGTGTTTCAATTCAAACGGAAGCCGAAAAATTTGTTTATTGATTGTTTACTTTTTTTGTTCAATCCCTTTGTTTCCGGAAACCTGAATTTCCATCCGGGTCCACGGCTTCCGTTATTTTTCGAAGCTTGCGGATTTGGCTTCTGTAATACAAATAAATACCCAAAATGGCGGCCATCAACAAAACAGCGGCAAGAATCATGTACATCGGCGCGTTTTCGTTGTAATATTTCACAACGACGGTTCCGGTCGGCTGATTCCATTGCATGACTTCCCGGTCATCCGTTTCGGTTGTATTGTCGGGCGTCGGCGACGCTGTTCCCAAAAGCCTGAATCCGGTGGTTGTTTTCGGCGGAAGCGTGATTTGAACAGCTTTGGCACCGTCGTCGATGACGATTTTATTTTCGCTGGCGGACTGAACCAACGTGTAAACGACAATTCCCGAGAAATTTTCTTCCAATTCCAAGCCGGCGCCGGACGTTTTGTTTTTAAGCGTGTAAGACACATTGGCCGGCTGCGGGTCAGCATAAATTTGATCCAAGCTGTCCTGCGTCATGGAAAAGTTGTCCGTGGTCAAAAAGTAAACATTTTTGATTTCCGGGCCGCTGAAAACCAAAAATCCGGATTCTTCAATCACCGGGATTTTGCTTTTGTTGTCCACAAGCCGGACGACCTTGACTTCGCCGGTTTCCAAAATATCGTATGTGCCGGACTCGACGATTTCAGACGTATTGTTGATGGTCGGGACAAAAACGGAGATGTTGTAAATGTCGGTCACGTTGACGCTTTCGTTTGTACTGTTTACCGTATCGTTTTCCGAACCGAACGGGTTGGATATACAGCCGGCAGCGGCCAGAACGGCAACAACCGCCAGTAAGATGAATAAAAATTTAAATCGCATTTTCATAAAGGTGAATGGGTTTTGAATCTTAAAAATTTATTGTCGGCGACTTTCAAAAAGTTAATAAAAATCGCCCAATGTTTTTTGTTTTTGAGGAGCCGTTTGAGCGTTTTGCCGAATCGCTTCCGAAATATCGGACATTTTGTACAAAAGATTGTGCTTCTGACATTCTTTTTTGAAAATTGTGTAGAGCATTTCGGCATTCGGCGCGGAACAACTGTAAGTGTTCCCAAAGGTCGATTCATATTTTTGCCGGACGCCGGGAAATCCGGTCAGGTTTTGGTAGAAGTAGTCGCGGTTTCCTTTGCGCAGCGTAACGCCGAAAAAACAGACGGCATATTTGGCGCCGGCGGCGGCCGCATTGCCGATCAGTTCGGTGATATTTTCTTCCGAATCGGTGATAAACGGCAAAACGGGGTTCATGTAAACGCCGGTAAAAAGACCGGAACCGGCTAATATTTTCATCGCTGAAAATCGCTCGACAGACGTTGAAACGTTCGGCTCGATTTTGGCGCAAATATCCGGATCGGCAGAGGTGATGGTGACGGCAATGTTGACCGGCGAATGTTGGTTGATGTTCACAAAAAAATCTCGGTCTCGGGCGATCAACGCTGATTTTGTGGTCACGCTCACGCCGCATTTGTACCGGTCGATGAGATCGAGCGCGCCGCGTGTCAGACAAAGTTCTTTTTCAAAAATATTGTACGGGTCGCTCATGGCGCCGGTTCCGATGATCATTTTTCGAACATCGTCGTTTCCGCCCGTTTTAATCGAGATCTTGGATGATTTGGATTTTGATTTGCTTTTTGTTTTGGCCGCTAATTCTTTTTCGATAATCGAAAGGGCATTTTCTTTGGCGCGGACTTGATCGAAATCTTCGATTTGATAGCAAACGCTTCGGGAATCACAATAAATACAGCCGTGGCTGCACCCGCGGTAAATGTTCATGTTGTGCGTGTGCGCAAAATAGTCCGTTCCTTTCGGAAGCGGCGTGATGATTTGTTTGGCGGGAACAAATTCAACGGAATCCGGCATTTTTCCTCCGGCGTTATTCCATCAAACACAATTGTCTGAGCTGTTCGTTGATTTCTTTGGCGGCGTTTTCTTCGGCGGACGCTTTGGAACTTCCGGTTCCGATGCCTGTGATGTCATGGTCCAGATTTGTCGTTTCTTTGGATAACGTGTAACTCATGACAAAAACCATATCGTGCGGCACGCCTTCTGAATGAATGACGACGGATTTTGGTGTAAATCCATCATAATTTTGCTGGCAGAATTCATTGAGGCGAACCTTTTCTTTCACCAAATTGCCGAGATAGCTGTCGATGTCTTGCGGTAAAATGATCATCCGGTAAACGAATTCACGCATCTGTTTCATGCCGCCGTCCAAATAAATGGCGCCGACAACGGCTTCTAAAAACGTGGCGTTTCTTTTTCGAGCGCTGCTGGACGCGCCTTTTTTGAGAATGAGATGCATTTCCAAATCGTTTCGGCGGGCGATTTCATTAAAACGTTCGTCGCTGACCACCAGCGCTTTGAGCCGGGTCAAGCCGCCCTGATCCATGTCAGGATATTTTTTAAACAAGTATTCGGCGACGACAAAGTCCAGTGCCGAATCTCCAAAAAAAGCAAGTGTGCGGTTGAGTTCTTGATAGGTGGCGGTTCTTAAGAAAGACCGGTCTTTAAAAACATATCCGATTTTTCGTTCAAATTCACTCATCAGAAACACCATTTTAATAACGGGCGTTCTTTTCTTAAATGTTGTTGTCGATGACCGGCAAATTTGTGAGGGACAGCTCTTTGAAAAATTATTTTTAAGAATTCGCCTGAATCGTATTCTTATTATCTGTTTTGTTTTAAAAGAAGATGAATCGTATCTGTCTCATTTTTTGAAGACCGCGTCTGCTCGCCCAAAAACTATAAATAAAACAAGTACGATTTATGGTATTGTAAACCAAAATACAATTTTAGGTTTACATTTAACAACAAATCCGAATCAGGGAAACAACACCCCGATCCGAATCTGTTGAAAACAACAAACAAAACTAAACAAACAAGGAATAGATATCCATGAATATAAAAAGATCGGTCGGGATTTTTGTCGTCCTGTCCATGATGGTTGCCACCATTCCGGTGGCGGCTGCAACGGACGGACTGGTCATATCCCACACGGCCGGAGGACAAAAACACTTTCTGACGCAAGAAGAATTAGCAGCGCTTGACAAGATGACGGATGCCGAAAAAGAAGCATACGTCTTGGCTCAGGTGAAGGAACAGCTGGACAGCCAAGTGGCCGCCGGCGCCCTGACGCAAGAGCAAGCGGATGAAATTTATGAACACTGCGCCTCCGGTGAATTCAGAAAAACGGAAAACGGTCAGCAAACGGGAAAACCGAACCATATGAACGGTCATATGGGCGTTTCCGGAAAAGCCGGTTCGATGCTTTCCGAGGATGAACTTTCCGCCTTTGACAACATGACGGACGATGAGAAAAAAGTGTTCATGCTGTCTAAAATGAAAGACCGGCTGGACACCGATGTTTCTGAAGGCCTTTTAACGCAGGAACAAGCCGACAACATCTATGAACAAATGTCGGCCATGGATATTTCGTTCAGTCACGACGGCAGATCCATGTCTTTCGGCGTTAAGGCAAAATTTAACATGCCCGGCTTCGCACTCACTCAAGAAGAGTTGCTTTCCTTTGACAACATGACGGACGATGAAAAACACGCGTTCATGTTGGAACAATTAAAGGCTCATTTGGACGCCGACGTTGAAAACGGACACCTGACCCAAGAAGAAGCCGATGAAATTTATGCACACAGCGAATCCGGCGGCTTTAAAATCGGATTTTTAATGCCGACCATGCCGATGGAACCTGTTGAAAACTAAATCACAACTAAACACACAAATCGTTGAATCTGCGTTTCATACGCGGGAGGTCCGCCAAACACACACAAACAACCACCCATTCATAGTTTAACCCACATAGTTTAACCCACCCTGTAAATTAAAAAACGAAATATTTTTTGAGCCCCAAACTCAAAAAGCTCAACCCAAACCCAAACATTAATGCCGTCCTGATGAAAAGGGCGGCGAAAAACGAAAAAAAACAACATACGAATACCCCAACAGAAGGTTGAATTTTCAACCTTCTATCTTTTGTATCCATAAAATCTGTAAACCCAACAGTTCTTAAAATATTTCTCCAAAAAACTCAGGAAATCCATCCGAACGGATGGATTTTTTTGACGTTTTCGATTTTTCACTGTTTTCTAACAATACACCCGTTTCTTGGTACCGTTTTGCATCTTCTATTTCTAACAATACACCCGTTTCTTGGTACCGTTTTGCATCTTCTATTTCTAACAATACACCCGTTTCTTGGTACCGTTTTGCATCTTCTATTTCTAACAATACACACGTTTCTTGGTACCGTTTTGCATCTTCTATTTCTAACAATACACACGTTTCTTGGTACCGTTTTGCATCTTCTATTTCTAACAATACACACGTTTCTTGGTACCGTTTTGCATCTTCTGTTTCTAACAATACACCAGTTTCTTAGTACCGTTTTGCATCTTCTATTTCTAACAATACACCTATTTCTTGATACCGTTTTGTACCTTTCAGTTTCCAACAATACAGTTGTTCACTTGTTCCAATCTGCATCTGTTACCAATATTTCCAATCCAGATTGAATGTAAAATCCGCTTAAACAGACGCAAAGCGTCTGTTTAAGCGGGATGGTTTGCTTGAAACAAAAAGAAAAAGAGTGGGAAATATTGAAAGAAAAGTCAAAACCAACCCGCCGGTTTTGTGACGCAAAACGAAAAAGTGTCGCTATAACGCGCGCGCCGCCACCATCTTAAAAATCAAACTTTATTTATCCGGTCCCTCATTTTGTCCCAGTCTGCCGTTCCGATCAAACAGCAATTCCGCATCGTGCCGTACATTTCTTTGAATCTGGACATCGGAATCGTAAAGCTGAGAACATTTTTTTCGATATGGGGGCGCACCGACGGATCAAAGAGGCCGATAAATGTTCGCCGGCCGTTTCTGTTGTTCTCGGCAACCGCTTCTGCGATCACGGAAGAACAGCCGGCGCCGAACTTAGACGTCACCGCGCCGTCCGAATTGTTGTCAAAATAAGCCCAGGACGCTAAACCCGACAGCATGTCCGGCGTTGCAAAAAATATGATTCCTTCGACGTCGTCGAAACGTTCAACCTGGTCGACGCGGGCTAAATTAAGATATTTCTTGCGGGCGCGCTGCACATCAAGTTGATTTAAGAAATCAATCACCAACTCCGGCGTCTCTTTGTATTTTTCTTTGCCGGACACGAAATTGGGGACGAAAGGCGGCATTTCCGTAAATCCGGTGTAGAATTTTCCGCCGGGACAGCTGATGTTTTCCGCATTCAAACCGGCCGGTTTCCCGTCCCGGACGTTTCGCATTTCCTTGAAAAAACAACCGGTGATTTTCTCGGTTTGCGCAACCGGCGTATTCGAATACCAAAATGCGACCGGCAGCTCGGCGGATTCGCCGAACGCTTCTTTGTAATTTTGAATAAATGTGATGATTTCCATACGTTCAATTTTGAATTTAACCTTATATCTATTTTATTGCGCCGCCGCTGCAATTTTAAAATTTTTAACATCAGTCACTCTGTTATTCAACAACTACAAATATAAAAAATACTTTGAAATATAACAAATCATTTGAATTATACTAAATTCAAACGCTCACATTCAAATAAAATGCTGCCTGCAGCTCAAAATGGTCAAATCATGACGCTTCAAAATCAAATCTACGACTTAAAGCAAGCCTACGAAAAAAGCACCCGCTCCAAAGAAACAATTCTCGAAATTTACAACGGCATCGACGACAAAAACGCCATCTACCAATCGACCGGCAAAAACTCATTGATTCACATCGCCGCCAGCTACGCCGATGGCGAAAACATTCGCCGCTTGGTGGAAGCCGGCGCTCAAGCCAACGTCGTCAACGATTACGAACAAACGCCGCTTCACCTCTTGTGCGATTCCATCCATCTCGGATTTTACCGCCCGAGCGACGAAGAAATTTATGACGCGACCTGTGCGCTTTTGGACGCCAAAGTCAGTGCGCTTCGAAAAGATGACGGCGGACGAACCTGTTATCACGTTGCCGCCAACAAAGGCGTTTATCCGATGATCCACGCCATGATTGACCGCGGCGTCAAACTCAACATGACCGACAAAAACGGACACACAATTTTGCATCTGGCCGCCGAAGGCGTCCGTCTTCCGCTCGAAAGCCGTCAATACCGCGTCAAGGATTACGAGCACGCGAAAGAAGAAGCGGCAAAGCCGGCGGTCAGCCCGACGTTTGATCAAATCAATCAAGAACGGTTGGAGCGGACGGAAAAAGACTACAAACAAAACGAACACCTCATCGACAATTATTTTCAAATCGTTAAATCCGTCGTCAACGCCGGTTTAATCGATCCGGATGAAAAAGACAACTATGATAAAACCGCACTCGATTACGCGATTGCCAGCAATTCCAAAATCATTGCCGCCTTCTTAAAAGGCGAATACGATGAAAGCAACCCGAACAGCGCCGCCGCCGGCGGTATGACGCTTCACCAAGCCGTCGACAAAAATGACGCCGAAGCCGTCAAAGCGATCATCGCCAACGGCGCCGACCTGCACGAAGTTTTCCACGAACCGTACAACAAATTAGACGGCAAAACGCCGCTTGCCGTCGCCTGTTCCAACGGATACGCCGACATGGTTCAAATCTTGCTGGACGCCGGCGCCGACCCGAATTTCAAATCCGGCGAAGGCGGTTACACAGCCGTTCGTTCCTTGGTCCGAAACATCAAAGACGTTCACTTCAAAACCACCGGTAAAGACATTGAAACCATTCTCAAAAGCATGGCGAAAGCCGGCCTGGATATCAACGGCTTTGTGGACGACGACGAAAACACGGCTCTCATTGAAACCTGCAACACGGTTTATAGAACAAACCTGAACGAATCCAACAACAGAGAAGGCATGCTTTTCCACACGATTATGAATCTCGGCGCCGACGTCAACATCGCCAACAAAAAAGGAAAAATGCCGCTCATGATCGTCGCCGAAAAAGACGCCGACTTAGAAAACGCGTTCATCATGTTCCTGGAAGCCGGCGCCAAAACAGACGTTTGCGACATTGACGGCAACACGCCCGCGATGTACGCCGCTCAAAACCGCAAGCAGAACAACGCCAAAAATTACATTGAATTGATGACGGCTTTCGGCGATATCAAAGCGGACGCCGTCAACAACAAAGGTCAAACGGCACTTCAAATCGCGACGGAAAAGAATCACGAAGCGGTCGTTAAAATGCTTTTGTCGATGTGAATTTTGAAAATTAAATTATCTAAACTCAACTGCCGGTCAATGGACAGTTGAGTTTTCTTTTTTATTTGATATCACGTTGTCTGAAAACAGATCGTTTGATATCTCTTTTTTATTTTTTTCAAAACAATAAGTTATAAATATTTTTCGATTTTATCATTTTCAAATATTTTATATGCCATTGGGTTTCAAGTGTTTTTGCTTTACCAGCACTTGGTTGTGATCCGATGTCCAAAATTGTCCTTGACGCGAATATTCCGATTTCATTCATCCACGAGCGTGTGGATCTTTGGAATCTGTTTTGCGATATTGTCAAGACAGACGGACATACCGTCATCATGCCGGCCGAAGTCTACGACGAGGTTTCAGATTGGAAAACAAAAAGAATCTTTCAAAATGAAGATTTTATTCAAAAAGTCGACGTTGATGTTGATCTGTTCCGGCAGATCAAGAATGAATGCGACAACAGGCTCGGACGAAATATGATTCAAGACAACGATTTCAGAGTTTTGACGGCGGCGGTTGAAAACAACGCAGACATTTTAGTGTCGAACGATTATGAATTGATTAATGTATTTGGTGCTTACAAAACAATCTCCTCTCGAAAAATAAAATGCAGGCAAATGACTACCCCCGTCTTCTTGGCGTTTTTGTATGATGCTTATCCCCTAAAATTTGATTTAAATTCGTACATTGCTGCCAATTTAAAATATTATAATCATATCGAGATTCCAAATGCAGTCGGCGGCATAAAAATTCGAAATTGGGATGAAAAAATGGTAAAAAGCAGATTTTTGTCCTTCCAAAATAATATCATTAATTCATTAAAAAAAGGTGTTCGAAATGAGTCATGAAATAGAAGATGAATTTAGTATCAACAATCCCGGTTCTGCCATACTATCCAGTGGTTGGATGACTGAAAAAGATTGGGAATTTACATTTGAATGCTTGGAAGAAAGCAGAAGGTCAATAAAAGAATTGACTCAGCAGATTATAAGGGAAAGGGAAGAAAGAAACCGGAAGAATGGAATTATTATTCCGGAACCGGAGATTCCGAATTTCACATACGAATTAACGAATTTGGATCAAAATGATTCGGAAAATTCAATTCAATATTCAGATGAGCGGTTGGTTTTGTCGCCGGCTGCCGCCAAAATTTTGTTGGAGAAATTAGAAAGAGATGTTCAGTTATATGAAAAGGAAGTTGGAGAAATTTAATCTTTTAAAATTTTAATTTCCTCTTCCAACTTATTAACTCTTAATTGCAAGTCCAAATATTCACTATCTTTTTTATTTTGACTATACAATACAATAGCTGAAGAAATTCCGCCCAATGTCGCTGTAACTGATATCAATGTTGCTTGAAACAAACCCTGAAAAGATTGATCTTGATTTAAAACAACTGTGTCATAGGTTTCTGTATTAATGAAAATAATATAATAAAATATAAACTCTGCAAATACAAAAACAAATCCAATAGAAAAGAAAAAAACTCCAAAAGACATTAATGGAATACTCCAATTACATTTCCATTGAGTGGATTCTTTTCTCCAGGAGTGACCTATTCCAAATATAATAATACCTAAAACACCAATAAAACCGCTGACAAAAAGAGAAATAAAATTAACCATTTAATCACCAAAAAAGTAAAAAAGAGCTTGATAAATTATTTATCAAGCCCGTAGAAAGCGATATTCTTGTCGGCCATCGCTTGAATCTTCTTAATTTCCTCTGCGCCGCCTTCCATTTTAAACAAGTGTTTGAAACGGGATTGGGTTTTGAGGTAGTCTTCCACCGGTTTCGGATCCTTCACCTTTTTCACGCTGGTGACGACGCCGTCTTCCATTTCGAAAAGCGGCCAGAGGCATGTGTCGACAGCCAATTTGGCGATTTCGATGGTTTTGGACGAGTCAAAACCCCAGCCGGTCGGGCAGGGAGCGTGGGCGTGAATGTAGGTCGGGCCGACCACATCGGTCGCTTTTTTGACTTTTTTAATCATGTCGTTGGCGTAGCCGATAGAGGTGGTGGCGACATACGGGGAACCGTGAGCGGCCATAATGGCCGGCATGTCTTTCTTTTTGGTCGCGTTGCCGTAAGACGCTTTTCCGAACGGACTGGTCGTCGTGGACGCGCCGAAAGGCGTTCCGCTGCTGCGCTGGACGCCGGTGTTCATGTACGCTTCGTTGTCGATACAAACGTAAGTGATGTCGTGTCCGCGTTCAAACGCGCCGGAAAGGGCGCCGATGCCGATGTCCATGGTGGATCCGTCGCCGCCGATGCCGATCACTTTCGTGTTGTTTTTGCGGCCGAGCGCAATGAGGGCTGCTTCGACGCCGGAGGCAACCGCGCCGCCGTTTTCGAAGAGCGAGTGAATCCAGGGGACGTTCCAAGCGGTTTTCGGGAACGGTGTGGTCATCACTTCCAAACAGCCGGTCGGGTTCACGATAATACAGTCCGAGCCGACCGCCATCAAAACGTATTTGGCGGCGAGCGCGTCACAACATCCGGCACAGCCGTTGTGGCCGGGCGTGAGCAAATTGAAAGGCTTGTTGTCGGTGCTCATAACAAATCCTCCTTGACGTCGTTGAAACGCGATTCAATCGTGATCTTTCCGGTTTTTGCAACCGTTTTCGTTTCCTCGATGATTTCTTCAATGTGAGACGGTTTAATGTCGCGGCCGCCGTGTCCGACCATGTAGCCGATCATCGGAATCCGGGTCGGGGTGTTGTACATGCCGGCTTTGATTTCCGTGAACAAAATGCCTTCGTTGCGGCCCAGAGAAATGTCTTTCTCAATGACGGCAATCGCTTTGGCTTTGCCCAGTGCTTTGTTGATGACTTCCGTCGGGAACGGGCGAAAAGCGCGGATTTTTAAGATACCGACTTTTTCGCCGCGGGCGCGGTAGGCGTCGACAACGTCTTTCATCGTTCCGAGAACGGAGCCGAACGACACGAGAACAATTTCGGCGTCTTCCATTTGATATTCGTCAATGAGGCCGCCGTGGTAGCGTCCGGTGACTTTTTGGAAGTCCTTGGCCGCTTGTTCGATAATCGGAAGCGCACGTTTCATGGCTTCTTCTTGCGAATACCGGAATTCCGTGTAGAACGACGGGTCAGCCAGCGTACCGAACGATTTCGGATTTTTCGGATCCAAATAGTTGTCCGGTTTAAACGGCGGCAAGAATTTGTCCGCTTCGCCTTGGTCCATCAAAACGACCGGTTCGTACACGTGGGACAATTGGAATCCGTCCATACAAACCATAATCGGAAGGAGGACATTTTTGTCTTCGGCAATCTTAAACGCCTGAAGAACCGTGTCGGCCGCTTCCTGAGTGTCTTCGGTATAGATTTGAATCCAGCCGCAGTCGCGTTGGGACAAGGAGTCCTGCTGGTCGTTCCAGATGTTGATCGGGGCGCCGACGGCGCGGTTGACGACCGTCATCACGATCGGAAGGCGCATGCCGGAGGCGTTGAACAACGCTTCGTGCATCAATAAAAGTCCTTGGGACGTGGTGGCCGAGTAAGTCCGGGCGCCGGTTGCGGACGCGCCGATGAGTGCGGAAATCGCGGAGAATTCGGACTCGACGTTGATGTATTCGCAGCCCGGAATTTCGGCGTCTGCCATCATTTTGGATAAGTCTTCCACGATGTGGGTCTGGGGCGTAATCGGGTACGCGGAGATGACCTGCGGACGGGAAACTTTCGCGGCGTGCGCGGTCGCGTAAGAACCTTCGACGACGACCATCTTGGATTTGTCTTTCGGGTTGACTGCCATTATTTCTCCTCCAACGTCATGGTGATCACGTCTTTGGGGCATTCGTTCGCGCAAATGCCGCATCCTTTGCAATAATCATAATTGGCTTTGTACAAGCACTTTCCTTTGTCGTTGGCCGTTGCCGGGTCCGGATAAATGCACATGTCCGGGCAGGCGATTTCACAAATCGCGCAGCGGATGCATTTGTCGTAATCAAAGACCGGCATAAATGTTCTCCAGCCGCCGGTTTTGTTTTCCATGGCGGTTCCCGGGTCGCAGACGGCGCCGATTGTCACTTTCATTCTTCCATCTCCTTCTTGACAGCGTCGTAAGCTGTTTGAATGGCCTCGGCATTTTTCCGGCCGACTTCGCCGGAGAAACGGTCGCGAACGGCGTCCTGAATGGACGGGACAGCCACTTCGCCGGTGGCCGCCGCAAAGGCGCCCAGCAAAACCGTGTTCACAATCGGAACACCAATGATATCAATCGCGATTTTGGTCGCGTCCACCGTTAAAATCCGGGCTTTCGTATCCAAATTTTTAAAAGCGCTCGCGGATTCTTTGGTGTTGATGATGAGCGCGCCGGTCGGCTTGAGACCGCCGGTCACGTTGACGACGTCAAGGAGCGTCGGATCTTGGACGATGACGTAGTCCGGTTCATAAATTTGACTTCTGATTCGAATCGGCATGGTGTCGAGACGGGTAAACGCCTGAACAGGCGCTCCGCGGCGTTCCACACCGAAAGCCGGGAAAGCTTGAGAATATTTTCCATCGCTGAAAGCGGCAATGGAAAGAAGCTCAGCGGCCGTGACGGATCCCTGCCCGCCGCGTCCATGAATTCTGATTTCTTTCATTCTGGTAACCTCTAAAAATGATTAAGTAGGCTAAGTATCGTTTTTGAATGGTTTTTCCGTTCAGTTTTTGTTCGTTTTTCAACAAAAAAACCAAAATATCAGTCAAAATACCAATCGAAAAACCTGTCAAAAGTCACGATTTTCGACCGGGTTTTCGGGTCCGTTTTTATGAAAAAGAAGCCATTGCGGCTCGTTTTCGGTTATATATTGTGTGACTAATAATAATGACAAATGCTAAACTCTATCGTTCCATATTAAGCTTTTGGCGTTGGTTTACGTTTAAAAAATGAGGAAGATGAAATCCATCTAAATATGTATTGGGGTGACATTATTTTGCTATTAAATATAATTTTTATTTTATGAAAAAGAGATTTATTTATTCAGGGGCGAAAGGTTAACAATATCTTCTAAAAACTATTCGCCAATATTCTAAAAATTATTCACCAATATTCTAAAAATTATTTCCCAATCTTCTCAAAATATTTCTCCAAAACATCCACAATCTGCCCCGCCAAAACCCGTCGGCTCTCTGCAATTTCTTCGTCGTTCAAATGCCGGAGCCTTGTTTCTTTTTGAAGGCTGGCAATCTCAAGACGCATGTCTTTCGAGTGCTGCAAACCTTTTGTGAACCACTGGGCATGGGATTTGATGTTCACATGAGCATACAGATTATATGTCTCTAACAGGAAGCAATATCTTTTAAAATCCAAAATCCGCTGCCGGAATTCTTCTTGAAAGGCCGCTTCATCTTTTGTTTCGCTTTCTTCAAAATCAGACGACAGGGCTTTTTTCATGTGTTCAAAAATGCCGGGATTCCCGATTGCGCCCCGGCCGATCATAAATCCATCACATCCGGTTTCAATCGCCTGTTTCAAATCTTGGGGCGTAAAAATATCACCATTTAATATGACCGGAATCGATACGTTTTCTTTGATTTGTTCAACGGCGTTCCAATTCGCTTTTCCGGAATAACCTTGCGCTGCCGTCCGGGCGTGAACCGAAATCCAAGCGGCTCCTGCGTCTTCTAAGGATTTTGCCAACGCGACGGTTCTTTCCGTTTCCCGGTAGAGGCGGATTTTGGCGGTGACCGGCGTTTTCAGATTTTCCGATAGTTTGGCGATAATCGCCGGCGGCACAGAAGTGTCGTTGAGGAGGTAGGCGCCGCACTTGTCTTTCAGAATTTTCGGAGACGGACATCCCATATTAATGTCAATAACCGCCGGGCGGAGTTTTTCTTCCAAACCAACGGCCGCCTCGCAAATTGAATCTGCCGACGGACCCACAATTTGAATCCCGTACGGTTTTTGATCATAAGAAATTCCCCGGTCCATCGCGAAAGAATCGCCGTTGAGAAAACCCGCCGCGTTGATCATTTCCGTGAACGTAAAGTCCGCGCCCTTCTCATGGCAAAGCATCCGAAAAGCGGGATTGGTGACGTCCGCCATCGGCGCCAAAAGAAGCGGGCGCTTGGAAAAATCAAGAATCATGCGTTTTGTCATAACAATCTAAGTAATTAAACGTTTGTCAAACGGAATAAACAGTGTCAGCTCATATTTTATTATTTTTTTGTTTAGATAATTATAAAGCCGTTATAAAAATTAACCCCATTTATAAAAATGGTATAGTTGTTTATATTTTACGAGTTAATCAGATTAACACCAATTCTCCCGTTTGTGCTTTTGATAAAACTAAAAAGTTTATGTTATATATTTACGGGTCATTTTGAACATGCTGATGTGACCCCTTCATATCAAAAAACGAACCGTTGTTTTTTGTTTTGCTTTTTTCGTTTTTCCGTCCCGGAAAAAACGAATCGGAAAGAAAGCCGGCAAAAATCAAGGATTCAAAAATAACATCAGCCCATAGTCCATTTACGTGGTTTTTCGAAATGAGATGGTGATTATATATGACAAAAGAAGAAATCTTAAAAGCACTGGCTGATGCCGTTATTACAGGCGACGACGACGAAGCCGTCGAATACGCCGAAAAAGCGCTCAAAGCCGGCATTGACCCCCAAGAAGCGATTGTGGACGGATTGGCCAAAGGAATGGCCATCATGGGCGACAAATATGAGCGCGGCGAAGCGTTCGTTCCGCACCTGATGATCGCCTCCGCTGCCCTTTATGAAGGCATGGACGTCCTCACCCCACACATCAAAGTCGACCCGTCCAACCGCGCCGTCACCGGCGTTATCGGAACCATTGAAGGCGACGTTCACGACATCGGTAAAAACTTGGTGAAAACCATGATGGCCGCTGCCGGATTCACAATGATCGACCTCGGCAACGACGTCCCGATCGAGAAATTCATCACAGCCGCCAAAGAAAACAAAGCCGACATCTTGTCCGTGAGCGCTTTGATGACCACCACCATGACCGGTATGGACAAAATCTCCGAGCTGCTCCTCGAAAACGGTTACCGCGACTCCTTGATCTTCATGGTCGGCGGCGCCCCGGTCTCGGAACAATACGCCAAAAGCGTTGGTGCCGACGGAACCTGTAAAGACGCGGCCACAGCCGTCGCCTTTGCCAAAGAAAAGACATCCAAATTGGCGCCGGCAAACGAACGCTGGAGCGACGCCAAGTTGAGCATTACCAAAACCAAATACAAGGACGCTGTTCTCAAAAAGAAGGCTGCCTCCAAAGCCGGATCCAACATCTCGCTTGAAACCGCCAAGAAAGTCATTGCCGAATACGAAAAAGTCGGTACCAAAAAGGCGTCCAAGATGTCCCACAAGGACCGTGTCTTCGGCGCGCTCGGCGACAAAAAAGTGGACCGGCTCCCCTGCTACCCATTGGCCTGCGGTATCACCCGTAAATTCGTGCCGGCTTCCTACAAGGAATATGCCACCAACCCCAAGGTCTTCTCGGACTCGGCTTACGCCGCCGTGAAATACTTGGATGTCGACACCTATGTCGGTTTGACCGACTTGTCCATCACCAGCGCCGACGTCGGCGCCGGCGTTTCCTATCCGGAAGAAGACACACCGTCCACCACCGGACACTTGCACGAATACGACGACATCGTGATCCCGGAAATCAAGAAAGGAACCCGTATCTACAACCACATCCAGGCCGGCAAGCAAACGATGGAAAAACTCCACCGTGAAGAAATCAACGCGCCGTTCGTGGCCTTCCACGAAGGACCGTTGTTGACCTTGACGCAAGCCATGGGCGCCGACCGTGTTCTCCACGACATGAGCACCAACCCGAAAGAGGTTCACAAAGCCTTGGAAAGAATCACCGAATTCGTCTGCGACATCTCCACCCAATTCTTTGAAGAAGGTGCGGCCGATGCCATTTGTGTCGACAACCTGTGGTCCAACAACGTGATCATGAGCGCCGACCAATACTGGGAATTCGACGGTAAATACGTGTACGACAGCCAGATTCCGGTCTTTAAGAAGTACAACGCACCGTACGTGATTCACAACTGTGCCGACGCGGTTCACTTCGACATCCAGATCCGCAAGTTCGGAACGGCGCTTTACAGCTACGCCTACTACGAAAAGAACAGAAGCAAGGGCTCGAAGAACTACGCTGACTTGATTCCGGCCTACTCCGACATCTGCTGTATGATGGGAGAAGTGGACCCGATTCAGTTCATGAACAACGACGAGCAAACCTATGCCAACATCAGAAACGATACCGTCAAATTGATGGACGGGGTCCTCAACACACTCAAAGAAAACGGACGGCAGTCTAAATACGTGATGTCGACCGGCTGTGAAGTGCCGCCGGAAGGCTCCCTCATGAGTGTGAAAACAATGGTGGACACCGTCAAAGAAGTCGGTGAAGACATGTACAAGAAAATCATCGGCTGAACTCAATAAAAAACAACGAGACAAACTCAAACATAACCGAACATAACCGAACGTAAAACAACACACCGTAAACCGTCAATCAACCCGTGCCGGCCGGAATCGCTCACAAAAGGCTAACCTCACATTGAAAACACACTGCCTTTTGCAATCACCTTTTCCGGCCGCTTTAGAAAAAATCCCCCTCAATATTTTTTCTAAAAGCGGGAAGACCGATGAGAAGAGAAACAAAACGAAAGGAAACCGACGAATTGTCCCGGTTTTCCTTTTCGTTTGTTTCTCTTATCCCCCAACAGCGGTTTACAAAAAACAGGTTAAATCTCCATATATCTCCAAACCCCCAACCCCCAAATCAAAATCCGAAACTCTAAAACCTCAAATCTAAACAACACACTAAAACACGAAATATCTAAAGTCTAAAATCGAAAATAGTCAAAAATCTCTCCAAAATTTGAAAACCGCCGTTTGTATCCGGCGGTTTTTCAAAATATTCTTTTCAGAACATTTTGAGTTTTTGTCCTCCGGTTTCAAAAACCCGAAATCCGATTTCATTTTTATTTTTCATTTCATACCGTTAATTTTTCACAAAATGATTGCCGGCGAATCGACCGGCTCAATTCAATAACAGGAGATGTGTTTATGAATCTTGGTCTGGGAATAGACACCGGCGGAACATACACGGATGCCGTCTTGATGGATCTTTCAAGCGGCGCCGTTATCGAAAAAAGCAAAGCGTTGACAACTTATCCGGATCTCATTCTCGGAATTTCAAATGCCATCAACGGCCTGAATCCTGAAAATCTCCGGCACATCAAGTTTACGTCCGTTTCAACAACGCTCGCCACCAACACGACGCTGGAAGGCAAAGGTTATCCGACCGGTTTGATTCTCATCGGTTATTCCGTCGCCGGCGATTTACCGGTCGACGATCTCATTGAAATCCGGGGCGGACACGACACGGACGGCAATGCGCTGGACGATCCCGCAGTCGACTTTGAATTGGTGGAAGAATTTGTGAAAAGCACGCAAAGCAAAGTGGCGTCTTACGCGATCTCCTCCTTTTTCAGCGTCCGCAATCCGGAACATGAATTGATGGTCAAAGAATTCATTCAAAAGATGACGGATTTGCCGGTGGTGTGCGGTCACGAATTGTCCCGCGCGCTCGGCGTTTACGAACGGACGCTCACAGCGGTTTTGAACGCGCAGCTGATTCCGGTCACGCACCAGTTCGTGAAATCCATTTCCACCGTCATGCAAGACAAAGGCATTACGTCCGGCATGATGATTATGAAATGCGACGGCTCGCTTGTCTCGATTGACGAAGCGTTGAAGCGCCCGGTCGAATCCGTCTTTTCAGGGCCCGCTGCCAGCCTGGTCGGCGCCGCGCACCTGACCGGCAAAAGCACCTGCGTCACCATTGACGTCGGCGGCACCAGCACGGACATTTCCATGATCCAAAACGGTATTCCGTCCGTCAGCGATTCCGGCGCCATGGTCGGCGGCTGGAAAACCATGGTCCGGGCCATTCAGATGACCACGTCGGCGCTCGGCGGCGACAGCCACGTTTGGTTCTATCAAGATATTCACATCGGTCCGCGCCGGGTCGTGCCGCTGTCGCTGGCCGCCGTTCAGTATCCGGGACTGGTTGCCAAACTCAAATGTGTGGACCGCCCGTCCGAGCGGATTTTGGACGCCGTTGTTCAAGGGACGTCCTTTTTCATCGCGTCCGGTCCGTCCACGCTCGATATCGCGCTCAGCGCCTATGAGCAAAAAGTGTACGACGCTATTTGTTCTGAAAAGGAACCGATGTCGGTTTATGAAATTTCCGGCAAAATCGGCGACCACCCGCTGATGTTCGGCAAAGCGCTGGACGCGTTGATTTTGAAACGCTACGTGACGCACATCGGCTTTACGCCGACGGACGCGCTTCACGTCTTGGGCGTTTATTCCAAATGGGACAACGAAGCGGCAATGGTCGGCGCTAAAATTTTGGGCGATTACACGAACCGGAAACCGGAAGACGTTTGCGAACGCATTCGGGAAATGGTGTCCGAAAAAATGGCAACGGATCTGGCCGCCTTTTTCCTGCCGTCCTTGAGCGCCGAAGACATCCGCGCGCTGGTGCTCGGATCGGCGTTTACCAAAATGAAAATCAATATGCCGGTGGTTCTGATCGGGGCGCCCGTCATGGCGTACAGCGATAAATTGTGCGAGCTTTTGGACATTGAATTGGTTCTTCCGAAATATTTCGACGTCGGCAATGCCGTCGGCGCGCTGGTCGGGGATGTGATTTTCCGGTCCGACGTCCTGATTCGTCCGAAATCGGTCGGTTCAAATATTTACACGTCCTTTAATGAATCCGGTAAAACGGAATACGAATCCTATCAGGAAGCGATTCTGGAAGGTAAAAAGTGGATCGAGAACCGGATTTACGCCCATATGGAAACGTATGGTTTGTCGGAAGAATCCGTTCGGATTGAGATCCGGCAAGACGAAATTAAAGCCGGCTACGCCATTGAAAAACCGCTGGAAGTCCGGTTGTTCGGCGTTGGCGTCGGCACGCCGCGCAGAATTGAAACACTGGCGGACGACTCGTCGGAAGCGGCGAAAAAAGAAAGCAGCGTCACCGTTTAAGAACATATAATCAATCAAAATCAATCAAAAACAATTTGGAGGTCATTCATTTGTCAACAACACTGCCGTCCGGCTTTTCAAAAGCGGCTCCTGCGCCGATTCCGGAGGAACTCATTCGGGTGCTTCAAGAGCGGTCCGTGACCGAACCGGTTGAGGAAGATCAATTGATGTTTCACATTGAAACGCTGGTGTCGGATATTTTAAAAATGGTGGCTTCCTCTTACGGTCCGCTCGGCATGAATAAGCTGATTGTGAATCCGGTCGGCGACGTTTATTTGACCAGCGACGGTAAAACCATCCTCAAAGAAATCGATATTTTGCATCCGGTCGCCGTTTCTCTCAAACGGCTCGGCCAGTCGATGGACAAATCGTGCGGCGACGGCACCAAGTATGCGCTGATTTTGGCGTGCGGGCTCCTCGTCAATGCTGTGTCCCTACTCCGAAAAAAAGTTCATCCAATGACGATCATTGACGGTTATGAACTTGCCATGGGCAAAGCCTACGAGATGTTGGAATATGTAAGCGAAGACGCCGACGAAGACATGATTTTTTCGGCCGTTAAAGCCGCCGCTTTTTCAAAAGGCATTGAAGAAGACCAAGCAGCAGAGCTTGCTGCAGCGATGATTCGAACAGTCGCCGGCATTGATCAATATTATACGGATTCGTTTTTGGATCTGGAAGAAAACGTGAAAATTTTGAAAAAAACCGGCAGTCCCAACATTTTGACGTTTGAAGGCGTCATCTTGGACGAAACGCCGGCCCGGGAAGATATGCCCCGGCAGATTCTGTCGCCCCGGATTTTGCTTCTCCGAAACGACGTGAAAGTCAAGAGCGGCTACCTCAATCCGGAACATTTCATCCGGATGGACAATCCGATGACCGCGTTTGAATTCAAAAACGCGAAAAACACTGTGGCGGAATCTTATGCCGAAAAAATTATCCGCTGTGGCGCCAACGTCGTCTTTTGTGAAGGCGAAGTGGACGCCGTGATCGAAGAAGCATTTGCCCGTCGCGATATCTTGCTCTTTAAGCGGCTCAAAGAAGTTGATTTGGATTACATCGCCCGGGCGTGCGGCGTGGAATTTTCAACCATTCTGGATGATCTGACGCCGGATGTTCTCGGATTTGCCGATGAGATTCTTGTCAAAAAAGAACGCTACGAAACGTTTGCATATTTATCGGTTCCGGGACCCGTGACGTCCGTTTTGATTCACGAGCCGGCGAAGTACGGTCTCGGCAAAATTGAAGAGGCGGCTGACGACGCGCTGAACACCGCGGCGCTTCTTTTGAGAAACCCGAACGTTGTCACCGGCGGCGGCGGAACGGAATATTTCCTGGCACGCTCCCTGCGGATTTTTGCAAACACGCTGGAAGGAAAACAACAGCTGGCGGTCTTGGAATTTGCCAAAGCGATGGAATCGGTTCCGAAATGCCTGGCGCGAAACATCGGCATGGACTGCGTGGATTCTATGATTCAGCTGTCAGCGATGCAGGAAGACGGCATTGACGCGCGGATTGATGTTTGCGGAAAAGTGATTGCTAACAGTCCTGCTGTATATGATTGCGCCACTGTGAAGAAATACGGGTTGGTGGCTGCGGTTGAATGTGTTTCGAATATGCTGAGGGTGGATGAAATTTTGTTAAAGAAATGAAAATGCGGAATTTTTTGAAGAGTTTAAAGGAAGCGGCGCGTGAATAAAAAAATGACGCCGCTTTGTGTGTTTTTAAAATATGACAGAGTGGATTTTGACGGTACGACTTTAAGTTACGAATGCAAAGCAATTATTTCAATCTCTTTGAGATATTGATATTGTTTATGATTCTTTGGGGAAAGAATTTATCGTTAAAATCGACCTTGTTTATAACCCGTAAGTCGCACATCCATTTCAATATCTCTAAGTTCTGATTTTAACGAAGTGACCATTCCAATCAAAATGAGCAATGCTGAATTTCAATATCTTTAAGCTCTAATTTTAACGTCGGCAGAACTGCGAGGAAATCAGTAATATCCTCATTTCAATATCTCTAAGTTTTGATTTAACAGATTTGCATGGTCAGCTATCAGCTTTTTGTTTTATTTCAATATCTCTGAGGTTCAATTTTAACTTGTTCAAGTACCATGCCGACAACTCATCATGGACGAATTTCAATACCTTTAAGTTCTGATTTTAATCAAATTTGCGGTATGATTTATATTAAACTCATTATTGATATTAAATGTGATTTAAACTGTTAAATATATTTATATAATTGATCGCAAATTATAATATTGTATGGAAGAAATTTCAAAATATACAGTTCCAACCGGCGATCCGTTTGCAGATATCGGCGGATATGCTATTGAAAAGTTATCAAAAACTTTTCCAAAAAAAAGCATCATGGAACTAATTGCTCAAGTGACCGATATCTATGTGGATAATTGGGGAGCAAAAATAAACCCCTTTTTTTTAAATTCAAAAATAACTCAACCTGCATTCGAAGCAGAAAAAAAGAAAGAAGAGACTTTAAGATATTTCCAATCCCTTATAGACAAAACTGCAAAACACACAATTGGATTTTGCCGAATAACCGGAGATAAAACTGAATTGTATCCATCAGGGCGCGATAATTCAATATTATCTGGTTCAGGAACTTTTGTAAATTTTAACCATTCATTTGAATCCGGAATCATGCTTTCAAAAGAAGCGATTATTAGATTTCATTTTGTTCCCATTGCATGTGAACTCGTTTCTGGATTAAAAATTGTAAACAAAGTTAGTAGCGGTGTTGCTATAATTCATAGCAATGACATGAAATTAACAAAATTTTTTGTTCAAAGAAATGTGTCTCTCAACTTACAAAATACCAATGCTAACATTTCAGAAGGAATATTAAAATCAAAATGTCGATCTCCTGGAACAGAATTGTTTAGATTCATAGACGAGGCTTTGAGTGATAAAGAAACACACAGTGATGACAAAAGTTCCTTAACACTTTATCATTTTACAAACTTTGGAGCGACGCCGGAAGTTAAAATTTACATGATCCCCTCCGTTTTATTTATGTTTTATAAATTTACCCAAAATCCAAAATATAAGACTCAGTGGAATAGATTTGTTTCTCCATATTATATTAATAAAAAAGAGCATCCTCAAGCCAAATGGAATAAAGAAACAAATGAAATTGAGTCAAAAGTAAAAAAAGAATTGCTTCAGATTGAAGAAAAAGACTATCAATTCTGGAGCAACCGAATATACACAAAATTGCTCAACGAACAATCAATTCTGAACGAAATGAAAAAATGGTGCTTGGAAGAGCAATTTGATTTTGAAATTGTAAAAAAATATCAAATTTGGATCAGAAATATGAAACCTGAAACCATAAATAAAATTGATGAAATGGCTGACCTTATCTTTGAGATGAACGACGCCGATAAAGTCAAAAAGACGATCAAAACGCTGAACAGTGCAAAATCCGGATATAATTTACGGCGCTTCATCGTGAAAGATGTTGTTGCCAAAAATTATGAAATGAATCCGGAAGGAAATGCAATCATAACCGTCGAAGAATATGCTGATTACTTATTTCCGGATACAAATTCGTGGAGTGAGATGCGGGATGTTTTATTAATTGCAATTTATCAAAGATTACACGAACAAAAAATAAAAGTGGATATCGAAGAAGATGAAAGTTCGAATGTGGAAGATTCTGAATTTGAAGACGAAAATTAAAGTGGTGAAATAATGACAAATTTGAAAACTCAAGGCTTTATTCTGTTAGATGTTGATGTTGTTGCCCTGAACAACGCCGGTAAAAATGATCGAAGCAACTTTGATAACGCAGTTGCAACTAAAAAAATCTACAAAAATGGAAAAAGTTACGTTTATGTTTCCGGTCAAGCATGGCGATATTGGTGGCGCGAGTCTCTTCAAAAAAATATGGATTGGACAATGTCTCCGATCACAAGAGAAAATAAAATTGCGTTTACAGATGCAAACCCGATTGACTATCCGGATGACGACGTTTTTGGTTACATGCGTGCTGCCACTGAAAAAACAACAGACGACAAAGGTAAAACAAAAAGTACAAACATCACGGTAACCCGTGTTTCACCTTTGAAGAATTCTGCTATTATTTCAGTGACATCTGTGAACCCTGCTGAAAATTGGTCCAGCATGGCCAGACAAGAAGGCGACGCGGTTCCGTACAGCAAACAAGAATACAGCGCTGTTATGAAAGGAATGTTTAGTTTAGATTTGAATATGGTTGGAACTTTTTCCAATTATAATAAAACCGGATACGTCAATCTTTCTGAACAACTCAAAAAGGAAGCAATTGAAAAGGGATGCCAAGAAGTTGAAGATTCTTATGTAAAAACCAGCGATGGAAAAGCCGCAAAATTGGTTCAGTTACCAAAAGATATTCGTAAAAAAAGAATTGTTGATGCCGTTTCCGCATTAAAATATATCTCCGGTGGTGCCATGCAAACAAATAATATGGGAGACGTGACGCCAAAATTTATCATATTGGCAACCACAACTACTGGCAATCATCCTTTTTCTGGTGTTGTCAGAACATACGGAGAAAGAGATGAACAATTCCAATTGAATGTTAACGGAATTCGTGAAATTATTAAAGAATACAAAGAAACGTTTGCCGGTAAGATCTTCATTGGAATCCGAAGCGGTTTCTTTGAAGACTCTTTACCTGAATTAAATAAATTAAAAGATGAATTTTCAGACATGGTTGAACTTTGTCCGGTTAATGCTGCCATTGACCAGTATTGCGAACAAGTGAAAGAACAAGTGAACTAAATGAAACAATATCGTATAAAAATCAGCTCATGGACAGCTGGTTTTCGGTATCCGAATTTGATTTCCGGAAGGCAGCCGACACTTGAAGTCCCGCCAATCAGTACAGTGCTGGGATTGATGAATGCCGCCTCCGGAAAATATTTGCATCACAAGCAGCTGAAGCTGGGTTATTATTTCGAATACGATGCGAAAGCAACCGATTTGGAAACAATTTACCAAATAGAACTTCATGACAAGGGATATCCAAACAATTCAACCAAGTCGAATGTGATCAATCGGGAGTTTTTATTTAATTGCCGTTTGTTTATTTACACCGATGATCCGCAGATTGTTGAATATTTTAAGAATCCATATTATTCACTTCTTCTTGGAAGAAGCGGCGACTTGGCCACAGTCGAACAAATAAAGGAAGTTGAATTAGCTGAAAATGAAAATGCTAAGGACATTAAAGGTCAAATTGTTCCATTTAAAGAACATTTCTTGCCGGGTTTGATACAACCTCTTCCTCAATATTTTACAGATACAGTTCCGAGACAGAATCTTGGAACAATGGCTTATTCGGTCATTCCTCATTATGCAAAAACAACGCAGGTCGCTATAAAAGCATTTACGGATAATATTGACGGGAAAAAAATCGATATTTATTTTCACGATTTAGATTTCAAAAATGTGATTGATTGAAATGGAACTCTTGGCCAAATCCAATCCGGAACTTTCACTGAAAGAACACATAGACGACTGTTTGAATATTCAAAAACAATTACATCAGCTTATTCCAAACATTCCGGTCGGAAGAGAAGATTTTTGGGATTTACTTTCGATTTCAATGATTTGTCATGATTTGGGAAAAGCCCATCCGGAATTTCAGAAAAAATTGAAAAATGAAAATAATAATTGGTGGTTTCAACGCCACGAACTTTTATCCCTTCCGTTTGTTTGGAGTTTAACATTGACGCCGGAACAAAAAAATTACATTTCTTTTTCTATTGCCGGCCACCATAAGGATTTGGATAAGCTTTTCGGATTTGTTTCAAAATGCTATCAACCAAAAATAGACTTTGGTGATGATTCGGATGGGCGGTTAAATTTTGCGGAAGAATTTGAAAAAATTGATTTCCAAAAAGTTTCAAATTTGTTGGATCAATATCCGATTGAGATTTCGCAGAGTCAAACAATTAAAACTTCCATTAATGTTTACGATCTTGTAAAACAATACAAAAGACAATCTGTTGATCTCAATTCATATTCAGACGATTTTTTCATTAAATTGCTGCTTGTCGGGGCAACCAAGCAATGCGACCATCTCGCTTCGGCCGGTATTAAAACATTAAATTCATTGGATCCGTGTGATTTTGATTATTTATCTGATCTCAAATCTCCATATTTGCATCAGATTGGTTGTTTAGGGATCAACGGAAATGCTATACTCAATGCACCAACGGGCTCCGGAAAAACGGAAGCTGCCTTTTTTTGGTTGAAAAATCAAATGGATTGTTATGGCCAAGGACGCGTCTTTTACATTCTCCCATTTACTGCTTCAATCAACGCTATGTTTGAGCGTTTGAATCAAAAAATAGATGCAACACCTGAAAAAGTCGGCATGGTTCACGGAAAATTAGAAGAGTATTTGGAACAAAAATTCTCAGAAGATTACGAAAATCCGGAAATGGATGAAACAAAAAGAAAACAACTGACCGAAGAATTCAAAACGTTGGTGACTCCGGTTAAGATTGTAACGCCGTTTCAATTACTCAAATATTTTTTCGGAATTAAAGGATTTGAGAAGGGGTTGTTTGAGCTAACCGGCAGCTATCTTATTTTTGATGAAATTCATGCTTATGACCCGAGAGTGTTTGCTCAAATCATTGTTCTTCTTAGATTTGTCACACAAAAATTAAATGCGAAAGTTTTGGTGATGACTGCAACTCTGCCGACATTTATGAGAATTCAAATTGAAAACGCAATTGGAGATCATACATTCCTACAAGCTGAAGACTCCTTATATGACTCTTTTAACAGACACCGCGTCAAACTGATGACCGGAAGACTTCGATGTCATCTGAAATTGATACAAGAAAAACTGGATGTCGGAAAAAAAGTATTAGTTGTTTGCAATACTGTCGCTGAATCTCAATATGTATACAAAAATTTGAAGTCGGAAAACAAAGTGTTGATTCACGGATCATTTAATTCAGAAGATCGATTTGAAAAAGAAAAACAACTGAAAGAGGAGAAAACGATGCTCCTTGTCGGAACTCAAGCTATTGAAGTTAGTTTGGATATTGATTTTGACGTTATCTTTTCAGAGCCGGCCCCTCTTGATGCACTGATTCAACGATTCGGGCGAATTAACCGGAAACGAGAGAAAGGGATTTGTGAATGTTTCGTATTTACGGAACGAAACAAAAATGATTCATTTATATATCCGGAAGAAGAAATTATCCGAACTTTGGATGTGTTGAAAAAAATAGAATTAGATCAGGACGGATTGATAAGAGAAAAAGAGTTGCAAGAGATGATGGATTTTGTTTATCCAAGTTGGAATGAAAAAGAACAAAAAATATTTGAGGATACCATCTGCATTTTAGAAGATTTTGTTTTAAATGAATTGTCTCCTCTGAAATATACGCCTGAGAGCGAAGACCAGTATTATGAACAATTCAAAGGTGTTAAGGTTCTGCCTATTGCTTGTTCGAAAAAATACAGACAATATCTTGAGAATAATCAATTTGTTAAGGCCAACGGTTTGCTGATTCAAATTACAGAACCACGATTCGTCGGCATGATCAAAAATAATGATATTGAACGAGATTACTTTTCATATGAAGTTAAAGGTAAAGAAACAGTTAAAGACAAGTTTGTTTACGTGATCAAAAGAAGGTATGATCCTGAACTTGGTTTGTTGATCAATGAAGAAGAATATGGCGGAAAAGACAATATTGGGTTATAACTTGATTTGTACTAAAAACAAGAAAATAAATATTAAAATCATTAAATAGAATACAAGTTAAAGGTGGATTATGTCCTTAGATCCGTTTTTGGCACCCTTATCCATGAACACGTCCATCACCGGCGTCAAAGTCTCTTATTACTTTATCTGCCGCACCAAGCTGTGGCTTTTTTCTCACAACATTCAGCTTGAGCGTGAAAACGATAATGTTCAGATCGGAAAAGACCTGAACGAAGACCGATATTCTCGGGACAAAAAAGATATTACCATTGATCAAACCATCAGCGTTGACTTTATTGAGAAATCCAAAGACGGCGACAAACTCATTCTTCATGAAATTAAAAAATCGCAAAGTATGGAAGAGGCGCATGACTGGCAAATGCTTTACTATCTTTATTATTTTAAAACAAAAGGCGTACCTGCCGAGGGAGAATTGAATTACCCGCTGGTCAGTAAAACGAAAAAGGTGATTTTAACGCCGGAAAAAGAAACAAAAATGGCGGAAATTATGGACAATATTTTGAAAATAATCAGTGGGAAACTGCCGACGCCGCAAAAAAAACAGATTTGTCCGAAATGTGCTTATTACGAATTTTGTTTTGGTGACGACGTATGAAAACCGACTATTATATCACAAATGATGGAACGCTCAAACGACATGAAAACACCGTTTATTTTGAGAATACAAATCCGGAAACCGGAGAGGTGAATAAACGAGCCATCCCAATCAATAAGATTTACTGCATCCATGCGTACGGGCGTCTGACGCTCAGTTCCGGCGTGATTGACTATTTGGCAAAACATGGTGTCCCCATTCATTATTACAATTATTATGGATTTTATGAAGGGAGTTTTTATCCAAGAGAAACACTTGTCAGCGGCGATGTAACTGTTTGCCAAGCTTCTCATTATTTGGACCAAACCAAACGCCTGATTTTAGCGAAAAAGTTTGTCGAAGGCGGCAGCAAAAATATTCTCCGCAATTTGAAATATTATTCCAAGGAAGACATGATTCCGGTTCTTTCGCCCTTTATTGAAAATATCGAAAAAGAACTCGATCGGCTGCCGGATACGAACACAATTCCTGAAATTATGAACGTTGAAGGTCGAATTCGAAATCTCTATTACAATGCTTTTGATGAGATCGTTCCGGAAGAATACCAAATTGTCAAAAGAACACGCATGCCGCCGGAAAATAAAATGAATACGTTGATCAGTTTCGGGAATTCAGTTCTTTACAGTACGATTTTGTCTGAAATCTACAATACGCAGGCGAATCCGACGATTTCGTTTTTGCATGAGCCGTTTGTTCGTCGATTTTCTTTGTCATTGGACGTCAGTGAAATTTTCAAGCCGATTATTGTGGACCGCATCATTTTCAAGTTGGTGAATAAGAATATGCTTGATGACAGCTGTTTTTCCGGCAATTTAGGAAATATGCTCTTGAGTGAAAAAGGAAAGAAGATATTTTTGAAAGAATATGATGAAAAACTGGACACAACAATCATGCATCGAAATTTGAAAAGAAAAGTTTCTTATAAAAACTTAATTCGATATGAAATCTACAAATTAATCAAACACTTTATAGAAGCAAAGGAATATAATCCTCTTGTGATGTGGTGGTAATTTGTATGTTGTGATTGTTTATGATGTGAATGTTGAATATGTCAATAAAGTTCGAATTTTTTTGAAGCAATATTTGAACTGGGTTCAAAACAGTGTTTTTGAAGGAGAATTGACGGAGGCTGAATATAATAAAGTCATGAATCATTTAGAAAAAATCATTGATAAAGCGAATGGTCATGTTTTGTGTTATATTAGCCGCGACAAGAGATATTTGAAGATTGATGAAATCGGAATTCGAAAAGCTGAAATTAACAATTTTTTGTGACAAAATTGATTTTTGTCGTGGATCTTTATATATGAATGACAAAACATAAGAACCACGATTTTTCAAATTTTTTATTGGCAATATTTTTATGCTATTAAGACTATTCAGTTTTTGAAAAAACAGGATGTTTTGACTTCTTTTTAATGATCGTAACGACCATTGAAAAAGGTCAAATATTGACGATTTTTTCTTGGTTAAAATCAGAACTTAGAGATATTGAAATTTAACCATTCCTGGTGTTTTTTTAATTTCTCTGGTTAAAATCAGAACTTAGAGATATTGAAATACTGGAACAGCCACTCATCGGACGTAAAAACCACAGTTAAAATCAGAACTTAGAGATATTGAAATTTCAATTTTTGATGTATAATTTAAATCCATGTAAATGTTAAAATCAGAACTTAGAGATATTGAAATAACATCAATCTTTTTTGGTTCTTCTAACTTAATAACGGTTAAAATCAGAACTTAGAGATATTGAAATGCAGAAGTTATTGCTAAGTGGTTAGAACAAAGTTATAGTTAAAATCAGAACTTAGAGATATTGAAATAAAAAATATATTGGGGATTTATTAAATGAAACAAAAGTTAAAATCAGAACTTAGAGATATTGAAATGCGGAAAATCGCCGAACAAGTACAAACCGTAACTGGTTAAAATCAGAACTTAGAGATATTGAAATTTTTTATAAATTTGAAACAGCAGCGGTTTTGTCAGCGTTAAAATCAGAACTTAGAGATATTGAAATGAAGGATGGGGCGGCATGCTTCAACTTTATGTCGGGTTAAAATCAGAACTTAGAGATATTGAAATTTATCAGTTGACAACAACAAAATAACCGAATGCGCATGTTAAAATCAGAACTTAGAGATATTGAAATATTGAACGAAACAATAGTCGGGTTCAAAGTACCGTGTTAAAATCAGAACTTAGAGATATTGAAATCTTATTGAATGTTATTCTTATTACAGTTTATGTATCGTTAAAATCAGAACTTAGAGATATTGAAATGATTAAAGAATTCCGTCATACGCTTGCGACGCTGAAAGTTAAAATCAGAACTTAGAGATATTGAAATTTTAAAAAACTGATGGGGAGTGGTTACTCCCCGATTGTTAAAATCAGAACTTAGAGATATTGAAATACAGAAGAATTATTCAAAACATTGATCATCTGCTGGGTTAAAATCAGAACTTAGAGATATTGAAATTCTGTTTCTCTAAAGTTCTAACGTAGAAAGTCTTATCGTTAAAATCAGAACTTAGAGATATTGAAATTCTGCAAGGCGACACATCAATTCCTGAAGATTGTCAGTTAAAATCAGAACTTAGAGATATTGAAATATATTCAATAAGAGCAGTCAGACAATCATGATGTTTAGTTAAAATCAGAACTTAGAGATATTGAAATCAAATCGATAGCCGAAGACCGTAAAATACCTTCACAGTTAAAATCAGAACTTAGAGATATTGAAATCCTATTGTTATTGTCCTTTTTGGAGAAAAAAATCATGGTTAAAATCAGAACTTAGAGATATTGAAATTTTACTATAAACGGTTTATAAAAGTTCAGGTCTTATGTTAAAATCAGAACTTAGAGATATTGAAATCTTTGAACCAAATGAAACACTGTTTGTTGAATACGGGTTAAAATCAGAACTTAGAGATATTGAAATACGGCTGCCATTGGGTAACCGGTCCGATTGTCATCCGGTTAAAATCAGAACTTAGAGATATTGAAATGTGCTATGTTGTCGTTGACTAAAATATATTGTTTAAGTTAAAATCAGAACTTAGAGATATTGAAATGCATATTTGTGCCGGAACTGACCCGTTTCCGGATCGTTAAAATCAGAACTTAGAGATATTGAAATGGAACATCATCGCGGCAACGGAAATCTCAAATCGGTGTTAAAATCAGAACTTAGAGATATTGAAATAATCAATCAGTTCTTGTCGTCTGATTCCTGTTTTTGGTTAAAATCAGAACTTAGAGATATTGAAATGTTTAAGAGTAAATACGATGGCATTATAGGAACGCGGTTAAAATCAGAACTTAGAGATATTGAAATTTGAAAACCATGCTTCGATCGAATCAGGGTATTTAAGTTAAAATCAGAACTTAGAGATATTGAAATATGAGAGGACTCTATATTTACATGACATATCAAGAGAGTTAAAATCAGAACTTAGAGATATTGAAATGCAATCTTGACGGAAGACAGAATTATCAGATTCATAGTTAAAATCAGAACTTAGAGATATTGAAATTTTTTATGTAGATAGTGATTAAATTCAGGAAGTTGAGTTAAAATCAGAACTTAGAGATATTGAAATTTAATAAAATCAGGACAATAGGAATAACAAACACCCGTTAAAATCAGAACTTAGAGATATTGAAATATGATTTAATTATGAATGGTATGAGAGGGTTAACGGTTAAAATCAGAACTTAGAGATATTGAAATGAAAAAAATCAAATTGTATGCAAAAAATGGATAAAATGTTAAAATCAGAACTTAGAGATATTGAAATAAAGGACAACCGCGCCGACAAGCCCCGAATTATTGAGTTAAAATCAGAACTTAGAGATATTGAAATGGTATTGTTGAATTAAACTAAAAAAATTAGAAAGATGTTAAAATCAGAACTTAGAGATATTGAAATACCTCAGAGGCGCCAACCTCGAAGACGCCAACCTCAGAGTTAAAATCAGAACTTAGAGATATTGAAATAAGCGAGATTGCATTCCAACAAATCAGGCCGTCCGGGTTAAAATCAGAACTTAGAGATATTGAAATGATCTATGGACAAGAACAAAATCCTCTTGATAAGTTGTTAAAATCAGAACTTAGAGATATTGAAATCAGCATATCTGTTTGATGTATCAACTACCATGAGTGGTTAAAATCAGAACTTAGAGATATTGAAATATTACTTCCGGAGATGACGAGCGAGTAAGCCGGCAAGTTAAAATCAGAACTTAGAGATATTGAAATAGAGCATTTATGAATGATGAAATGAACATTCAAGAAGTTAAAATCAGAACTTAGAGATATTGAAATGTAATTAACATGATATAACCATTCAACTGATTAATCAGTTAAAATCAGAACTTAGAGATATTGAAATATCATACATAGTTGTGCGTCGCATATCTGATTCCATGTTAAAATCAGAACTTAGAGATATTGAAATTCGTCGTCTGACGAGGACCGCTCAACGTCCGTGAAGTGTTAAAATCAGAACTTAGAGATATTGAAATAAACATAAGCGGACGGAATAGCCTTATAGCCTACACGGTTAAAATCAGAACTTAGAGATATTGAAATGCGTGTTGATGTTGTTTTGTGCAATCATCGGCAACTGGTTAAAATCAGAACTTAGAGATATTGAAATGTTATTAAAAGGAACAAAACGTGGTCGAGATTCTAGTTAAAATCAGAACTTAGAGATATTGAAATTAATCTTTCCGAGAGCAACACTGAACGCCTCGACGTGTTAAAATCAGAACTTAGAGATATTGAAATCAGCTCGTATGAAAGAAACAGTTTCAGCCTACGAAAGTTAAAATCAGAACTTAGAGATATTGAAATCCTTAAAGGACAGTTATGTAGTTGGATGAACCTTTCGTTAAAATCAGAACTTAGAGATATTGAAATTCTGAAAAAACGTATCTTGAAGCAATGCTGAAAGAAGGTTAAAATCAGAACTTAGAGATATTGAAATCACTTCTTAATTTTCGTAAACCGGGCGCGATTTTGTGTTAAAATCAGAACTTAGAGATATTGAAATATGCTAAATTTTGACAAGGCGTGTATTCGGACACGGGTTAAAATCAGAACTTAGAGATATTGAAATCTGAGGAAAAGAAAGCGGTTGCCGACATGAATGCCTCGTTAAAATCAGAACTTAGAGATATTGAAATAAAAAACATATCTTTCAGCATTGCTGAAAGAAGAAGAGTTAAAATCAGAACTTAGAGATATTGAAATCCGTTCTAAGTTTCAATATCGGAAGTATTGAATTTTAGGTTAAAATCAGAACTTAGAGATATTGAAATTTGTAAAGAAAATGTCAGGTCAAATCAGAACGCTTAGTTAAAATCAGAACTTAGAGATATTGAAATTCCGCAATTGATTCATTCGGAATCGAATTGGTTGAAACGTTAAAATCAGAACTTAGAGATATTGAAATCGGCAATGCTGAAAGAAGAAGAAATCGGGGAGTAACCGTTAAAATCAGAACTTAGAGATATTGAAATTTGTTCTTTTATTGGTTAACGTTAACAATGCTATCCGGTTAAAATCAGAACTTAGAGATATTGAAATAGTCCTCTTTTTCCGCGATGGCGGACGTGAATAAACAGTTAAAATCAGAACTTAGAGATATTGAAATGTTTGGCCACGGCCAGACACCATGACCGGTGGGTGAGTTAAAATCAGAACTTAGAGATATTGAAATTGAATCTGAACTTGGTTTGCAGGTTGAAGAGTCAAGTTAAAATCAGAACTTAGAGATATTGAAATCAAGGCGAACACGACGACGCGCCGTTTCGCTACATCGTTAAAATCAGAACTTAGAGATATTGAAATCAGTCCAGTTTCCTTTGGTCGGAATGAAGTTGATAACGTTAAAATCAGAACTTAGAGATATTGAAATCTTTAAGCGTTCTTATTTGGGAAGACATTTTTTTAAGTTAAAATCAGAACTTAGAGATATTGAAATGGAACAAGATCAGCAATCTCCGACGTCGACAATTGAGTTAAAATCAGAACTTAGAGATATTGAAATTAAAATGTGAATCGTTATCAGGAATAACGATTTTAAGTTAAAATCAGAACTTAGAGATATTGAAATATCGATTTTAGAGAAGTCTTAAAAACAAAATCGACGGTTAAAATCAGAACTTAGAGATATTGAAATTATTTACCAAATTCAAAAAAGGTTGTTTCAACAAAAGTTAAAATCAGAACTTAGAGATATTGAAATGCAGGAACTGAAAAAAGGCCGGCTTGAAATAATTGAGTTAAAATCAGAACTTAGAGATATTGAAACTATGATTATGTTTCTCTTGTGAATGATTTACAAGTGTTAAAATCAGAACTTAGAGATATTGAAACTTTCCTGCCATATTTTAGTCTCCTGTAAAGCGTGGTTAAAATCAGAACTTAGAGATATTGAAACGATGTTTTGTCATCTACTGTGAACGCTTCTTCTACTTCGTTAAAATCAGAACTTAGAGATATTGAAACTATTTATTCCTCGTCTTCAAAAATGATATTTTCTTGTTAAAATCAGAACTTAGAGATATTGAAACGAGAGAAGTTCCGGATTTGTTCTTGGCGTACATGAAGTTAAAATCAGAACTTAGAGATATTGAAATCGTGGAGACGGTGAATAGCCCACTACAGATCTGCGTAGGTTAAAATCAGAACTTAGAGATATATTAAAATAGTGAAATACGATTTGAATCCGGACGTTGGCTTATCTTTATTAAAAAAATAGATTTTTGTGAATTATTTTTAGATTAACTTTTTCTAAAAATGACATGCATCAATTTGGACCACAGTGTATCCGTTCCGTTTTCTAATTGCTTGATAAAGGAGCCCAGATTTTCGGTGCTGTTGTAAGGCGGTCCTTGGACCAACTGGCCGCCGACAATTCTGTAAGTGAGAGAGGGGCCGATCGGCTCAAAGTGCGACGCCTCGTCAAGCGGCGTCATTTGTTCCGTTTCATTCATCTGCAAAAACAAAAGAACCTGCTCGCCGGAAACGAAATTGTAACAACTGTCGCCGGTCATGTGCCAATCGCCGACGTCTCCGCCGTAAGTGGCAATGAGAATATCTTCCCGGCTCATGTCATATTTTTTAAATAACTCCGGATTATCCTTCAAATAATAATCCACGTGAATGAGCGTCTCCGTCACAATGTATCCATTGAGAATGGAAACGTTTTCCGGCTCGTGACCGTCAACCGTATTCCAACGGCTCGGATAAACTTCTTCGACGGTTCCGACAATGATAATGTCAGCCATATTTTTGCATTCGGCAACAGACAACTCGGCGTCCAGACTATCGAAATCCGGATCATTTTCATCCATAAACGATGTGTTGTAACCACGCCACATCTCTTCGTAGTACGCCATTTCATCCGGCGTTAAAGCGCGCTTTCCGGTCGGGTTCGATAAATCGTCATAAGAAACGATGGCTGTGGCTAACCCGGCCGCTAAAACCAAGACGGCAAAGGAAAAAACAATGACACTAAAAAGAAAGTTTGTTTTTTTCATAACCAACGCCTTTTGACGCTTATACTAATAACTATCATGCGGTTATATTTAATTCTATTTATTATTATACACGAATTAACTTTAAGTGTTTAATCAAAATTATATTATTCGATGAATATATTTGAATTGAACAAAATATATTGATTTAGATTTGTCTTAAAGAATCATTTGAAACAGTTGTCGTCAACTGTTAAAACATATTTTGAAGATACCGAATGATCCGAGTGACGAAGGATTCGTTCCCACTTTCCTCCGGCGGATTTTGACCGTCGTTCTCTTCAGGTTCATTACCGGACGTGTTGTTGCCGGAAACAACCATAACATTTGCCACAGTTTCGTTTTCCATATTTTCAGGAAGCGGTTCCTGATCGACTAAATCGCCGGCATCGACATCCGATTTCGGATAAAGTGCATGCAATCCCAAAAGATCGTCAGATTTCAATTTTCGAAGTGAAACCGTATCCGAGCCGCTCGGAACCATAATTGTTTGAGTGGCGTCGACGACAGTATTGTGGTCCAAACCGAGAACATGGCCGAGTTCGTGCGTTGCCACGCCCTGAACATCCGGACCACTCCGGCTGCCATTGGTTTTCCAATCCGTGACATTTGAATTGAACAAAATTTCCACATATTTGTAACGCAGCGGAACATCGGATGAATTGTATTCGGCAGACTCAACGCCGGCATTCGATGGGTTGGGCGGCATTGAAATCCAAACCAGTCCGATTTTATTGGCGTAACCGGCCGGCATCTGCGTTAAATAAACATTGTTCCCGTTTTCCCCGGTCGAGAATGTTGCGCCGGAATCGGCGTCATTCCATGTTTTTTGGGCGGCGTCGAGCGGTTCAATCCATTCGAGCGGAAGGGCGCCTTCCCCTTCCAATGTGTAGGTCAGAATGATGTTCGGGTCTTCCCACATCCAGTCCATAGCTTGATAAGCATTTGCGGGCAACGCTAAAGCCATTAAAAAAAGAACGCAAAATAGAACTGTTTTTAATCCCGTTTTCATTTTTCTCACAAGCTCTGCAATCTGTTTTCATCATCCGGCTCGAACCGGACAAAATCATTTACAATCAATTAGTTATTAGGCAATACATTATATTTAAGTTTTTTTATATTTTTGGAAGAATTATTATATTAAACTCTGAAATAAAATTAATCATATAATCATATTTTTATTGAAAAAAGCAAAAAGCAATTTAATATAATATATAATTATCGATGAAAAATTGAAATAAAAAAGAAATCAGAAGCGAGTGCATCTAAAATAAAATAAAAAATATAATTGAGCTAAAACCTGATAAATCAAAACAAAATTAAAACAAAATTAAAAAAAATCAAAATAAAAAGATATTTGAAAAAAAGTAAACATAAGAAATAAAAAATAAAAAGAAAGACAGAAGAAAAATACAAAAAATAATTAAAAAACAACTCAAACTAAAAGTAACTCAAACTAAAAGTAACTCAAACTAAAAGTAACTCAAACTAAAAGTAACTCAAACTAAAAGTAACTCAAACTAAAAGTAACTCAAACTAAAAGTAACTCAAACTAAAAG
>NZ_JAWDKD010000027.1:0-1508 GCF_032714475.1 Methanolapillus africanus
AACTCAAACTAAAAGTAACTCAAACTAAAAGTAACTCAAACTAAAAGTAACTCAAACTAAAAGTAACTCAAACTAAAAGTAACTCAAACTAAAAGTAACTCAAACTAAAAGTAACTCAAACTAAAAGCAACTCAAACTAAAAGCAACTCAAAAAGAAAAAAAGGAAAGAGAAAGCGATTAATTCGCTTTTTCTTTCTTCAAACTGAGTTTCTTTCCTTTCTTGTAGTAGTTAAAGTAGTAGTAAGCGCCGCCGACAATGATCAAAATAATGATCATGGCAACAACACCGATAACGAGCGGAGACATTCCTTCCGGCTCATCAATCTGAACTTGGACCATGAGGGAATCCGTAATTTGCTGGTGACCGTAGTTGTCGTTGTACAAAATTTCACTGTTGATCGCGTACAACTTGTCGTAGATGACCGTGTCGCTGTCCACACTCATTTTAAACGTCGCAACCGCTGTTTCTCCCGGATTCACGGTTCCGAGATAAGATTGGTCGTCGGTTGTACTGAACGGCGTTGCGGTGTTGAGACGGACGAACGAGTCAATCGCGGGGATTTCACCGACATTTTTGTAAGTGATTTTCAATGTGCCGCCTTTTGTGTTCATGCCGTTGTCGACCTCAACGATTTCGAATTTGGTGTCGTCCTTCACGATGATTTTAATCGGAATGGATTGAGTGGCACTTTCGTTGTACCAGTAAGAAGCATTCAAGTTGCGGATGCCGCCCAAATTCCCGGAGGAGCCTGTTACGGCATCTGCGCCGTAAATCACATTCGTCAAGTGTTTATAACTCACATTCAATGTTAAGTTGTATTCTCCGGCCGGAACATCTTTTCCGATTTCAACCGTGTAGCGCAGCGGTTGCATCGTGGATTGACCGGTCGGCAAACTTCCGGCTTGTTGGGAACCCGTTTTGATGAGAATATCCGGGTTGGATGATTCGAGTGTTGCCGAAATGCCGACAGCTGTTAAGATGTTGGCGACGTTTTCCACTTCCATTTGCTGAAGCGTCATATTGAGTTGGTTGTCGATTGAGCTGGAATCTTTCAGTTCAACTTCCGATTTAAATCCCTGCAAAATACCCTGGTTTGAAAGGACTAAACTGACCGTAGACGATTGACCACGTTTCAGCTCACCGTTTCCTTGAACACTGGCCTGAATATCCGGCGCGCCATAGAAGGAATAGTAGTTTTTATCTAAATCGCCGTAATAATTTGTTTGGTTGACGACCGATGCGCAAAGTGCAACGGACATGGTTGCCGAGAGAAGCACAATCAACAATAAGGAAATGTGCAGGCCTTTTGAAACTGTTTTCAATGCTTTGTTTGACATGAAATCACGCTTTAATTTTTGTCTTTAAGTTTAATTTTAATTCAAGGGTCATGATAAGAATAGAGGATTTTCTCTGATAATTTCCAGGATTTTCAGATATAAATTCTCATTCCTATAATTGTACCTAAATTCACATTCTTTTAAGTAAAGATTAAAATACCTTTTATCAA
>NZ_JAWDKD010000028.1:0-33926 GCF_032714475.1 Methanolapillus africanus
GAGTGATTTTTTTACCTTAACTTTGGTTAAGATGATAAAAACCACCGTCAGAGTTTACCGAAACATCAGGTCACATATCAGTCAAGGAAAAAACTCCCGACCTCATTATAATTTATGATTTGAATTTTTACTCAAAACATTATGCAAAGCATTTGTTGTGAGTCCTTTTCATCGTATGATGAGAAGGAATCCTACTACATTCCATTTAGTATATAAGTGTTGCGGGGAGTGAAAAAATCAAAACGTTTTTTAAAAATGAAACAAAATATTTAGAATAAAAATAGTTGACAGATATCGAAACGAAGTGTCGTTGTTCAAAAAAATGAACCAATTATTCAAAAATCCCGGCGTCCTCTTGATCTTGAAATGATCATAAACCCCACTTATTTTTCACAAAAACGGTGTTGTTAAAACAGTATACCAAAGCAGAATAAACATTGGCAAAAATAAACTCCATGCAAATCCGCGAAGACTAATTCTTATTTTTTTAGAAATCAAACAGCCGGCAAAATATAATCCGAAAAGTAACAGGAAAACGCCCGCAATCGGAGGATGAGAGTTCATTGTTTCTAAGATTATTGAAATCAAAGAAAAAATAAAAATCATGAATGGCAAATACAAAGTAACCTTACTGATCTCTTTTTCATCATTTTGAATTAAAACTGCATAGGAATAATAAACGAACAAAAACAAAAGCGTATAAAAAATGGACCATGAAAGGATTTCAATACCTCCTCCCCCATACTTAGCAAATTGTACCTGAACAAGAAATACCAGTTCAACACAGCACGACGTAAACCCGACGCCGTAAAGAAAAACATTCATTCCGAAATTATACTTTTTCTTTAAAGCATAATAAAAAATAAAACCAAAAATAAAAATTAAAATAACGCCTATAAGGAACGGTTCGTTTTTTACTATTTGCCAGAGAGTGGTCCTTCCCTCTAACAACCATGTCAATTCAGATATGAAAAAAGAAAGGGATCCAAATAAAATCAATATTGATGGAGATGATAAAATACAACATTCTATGAAGGAAATGATGTTTTGCTTATTTAATATCTGAATAATAGCGCCAACTCCTGATTTTCCAACAAAAATGACATCATAAACAGTTGAAACATATCATTTTTTTGATTGCTGCGAATGAATCAAAAACAAATAATACACTCGATTTCTGTTTCGATTGTATATAAAATTTTATACGGATGATATGATATTGAACAAAAATTAAAAGCGTGCCCAATAACAGATTTTTGAACTTATAAATCATAAAATGTGCAAAGAAATCAATGAATCGGAGAGACTTTTCGCGTAAAGTCACGATTAAATAATTATAAATACCATAACCCTGAATTACGGTTTGATTATTATGATCAATCAAGAAAACATGGGGTGTTGTTTTTTACACGCCCGAACGGAAAAATAAAACAGTAACGATTTTTGATACAACACTTCGGGACGGAGAACAAACCCCCGGGGTAACAATTCCGGTTGAAAAAAAGATAGAAATCGCCTATCAGCTGGACAAATTGGGCGTCGACGCAATTGAAGCGGGTTTTCCGATCTCCTCGCCGGGAGATAAAGAAGCCGTTAAAAGAATTGCCGGTCTTGGTCTTTCTTCCGATATTTGCGGTCTCGCGCGTTCCGTCATCAAAGACATCGACGCGTGCATCGATTGTGATGTGGACATGATTCACGCATTTATCCCGACATCTGATATCCAAAGAGAGCACACTATCCGGAAAACGCGCGAAGAAACACTTTCCGCTGCCGTTGACGTCGTCGATTACATCAAAAGCCACGGTTTTAAGTGTATGTTCTCACCGATGGATGCCACCCGCACGGATTTTGACTATTTGGTCCAAGTGTCCAAAGCCGTCAAAAACACCGGATGCGACATCGTGAACATTCCCGATACCGTCGGCGTGATGGTGCCGACAGCCACCTACAAATTGGTTCAAGAGTTGTGCCAACAGGTGGATATGAAATACGACGTGCACTGCCACAACGATTTCGGGCTCGCCAACGCCAACAGCATCACCGCGATTGAAGCCGGCGCATCCCAAGTTCAGGTGACCGTCAACGGCATCGGCGAACGGGCCGGAAACGCGTCTTTGGCAGAAGTTGTGATGGCGCTGACCTCCATTTACGGGTACAAAACAAACATCAAAACCGAGTATTTGACCGAAACGTCCCGGCTGGTGGAACGAATCACCGGCGTGAAAATGCCGCCCACGATTCCGATTGTCGGCGACAACGCATTCTCGCACGAATCCGGCATTCACACGCAAGGCGTTTTGGAGAAATCCGCGACGTTTGAACCCGGCATCATGACGCCCGAAATGGTCGGCCAGAAGAGAAGAATCGTTCTCGGAAAGCACGCCGGAAAACACGCGGTTTTGAAAAATCTCGAAAATGCCGGCATCGTCCCCAACGACGAGCAGCTTCAAGAGATTTTGGCCAAAATCAAAGAAATCGGCGACCGCGGCAAAACCGTGACGGACGCAGATCTTTATGTCGTCGCGTCGATTGTTCTCGGCAAACGCGGCATCGACGAAGCGATCAAACTCAACGAAGTGTCAGTCATGACCGGAAACCGGGTCACCCCGACCGCTGTCATTCGCGCGGACATCAACGGCAAAGAAATGATTGCCGCCGGAACCGGCGTCGGACCGGTGGACGCAGCGCTTGGCGCCGTTGAAAAAATCGTCGGCGACACCAAATTCAAAGTTCAGGATTTCAGCATTGAAGCCATTTCCGGCGGTGCGGATTCATTGGCCAAAGTGACGATTACGCTTGAAAATGAAAAAGGAAAAACCGTGACCGCAAAATCCGCCAATGCCGACATTGTGATGGCGTCCGTGGAAGCCTTGGTCAACGCGATGAACGCTCTTTTTACAATGGATTGAGCTGAGACGGACAGTCAAAAAATATATATAATATAAAATAGTCCTTTAAGCAATGGGTAAAACCACTTGTGACAGTGTACTGCGTGCACGACAAGGAGTTCCTTGTGGTTCCGTTGCTTTTTTTATTTTAAAAATCGATACTCTTTTCTCTTTCTATTTTATTCAAAAATGATTGCCATAACGCGCGCGCGGAGCGCCGCGCCGAAACAATCAAAATCAACGTTTGATACCATAACCATCCAAAACCCATTCAATGGAATCCACGACAATCTTTTTCAAATCCGGCGACTCAATTCCCGTGACCGCCGACAAAATTTTCAATTTCGAAACGGGCGTTTCCGCAGCAATAATTTCAAACTGCGGATCTTCTTCCGACGTCGTTAAATTGATTTTAAACGTTTGGCCGTTGTTTTCCAAAAACAGTTTGATGTGCCCCAAAAAATTCGGACTTTTAGCTAAAACTTCTTTTTGAATTTCCGACATGACCGTCCGGACAATATTTTCGCAATCGGAATCGCTTATTTTTTGAACAAGTTCCTGATTTATGAAAACATATTCCGTTGCAAACGAACCGACGCCGGAATCGGCAATTGATCCGGCCGTTGAACTGTTGCCGCCGGCCATCGACAGGCTGCCGTTTGCGCTGACCAGTGTTTTTTCCGATTTGACGGCATGCGCTTTTGGCGCGCCGCTGCCGTTCAAAATATCAATCAGATTTTCCATGCTTTTCGGGTCTTTGGATGAAATCCGAATCATCTGCGCTTTTGGATTCATTTGCTGAATACCGGATTCAATCACCGGAAGCATTGCCGGATCCACCAAATCGCATTTGCTGACAGCGATCACTTCGGCGTCTTTGAGTTGACCGGAGGCGAAATTTTTGATTTCCTTCATGATTTGTTTGAACCGGCTGCCGTCAAAAAGTGTCAGAAGCGGCGCGATTTCGTAAGCAGATTGCAAATTCATCAATTCGATTTCATCGCGAATCAATCCCGGATAAGCAACGCCGGTCGATTCGATAATCACAATATCCGGATTGAAATTTTCAATCATTAAAAGAAGCGTTGACCGAAGCGTCATTTTAAGGCTGCAGCAAATGCAGCCGGAGGTGATTTCTTTTGTTTCCAAGCCGAACTGAGAAATAACGTCGCCATCGATTCCGATTTCACCGACTTCGTTGACGATGATGCCGACCGATTTTCCGAGAGATGAATAATACGTACCGAGTTGAATAACTGTGGTCGTTTTTCCGCTGCCTAAAAATCCGCCAATCACAATAACTTTCAAGGTACCGCCTCAGTTTTTTGAAAAATAGATGTTGTTTTTAAAAATATTTCAGTTTCCAGATTCAGTTTCCAGATTCAGTTTCCAGATTCAGTTTCCAGATTCAGTTTCCAGATTCAGTTTCCAGATTCAGTTTCCAGATTCAGTTTCCAGATTCAGTTTCCAGATTCAGTTTCCAGATTCAGTTTCCAGATTCAGTTTGTGGATTTTGTTTTCAGTTCCTGAAAACAAAATCCAAACTGTTTCCAAAATTATCGTTCACTCTTTCCGGTTCTGCTGAATTGGATTATTCTTCCACTTCAATCGGTTCGCCCGGCACCACATCTTCGACCGTCAGCAAATCCCAGCTGAAAACATCCTTGGGCATAAACCGTGAGCATTTCTTGCAGTTGGAACCGTCGCACAAATCGGACCGGATGCGAACGACGTTGTCTTTGAAACTCATAGCATGCGTCGGACATTCGCGAATCTTTTCTTTGCAATCCGGACAGTTGTCGATTTTCATGGACAAATACGTACCGGTTTGCTTAACCAGTTCGTAACCTTCGTCGCCGAACACCGGAATGTCGCGTTCCACCATTTTATCGATGACCGGCTCCACCGTCGGCTCATCGATTTGCGGCAAATCTTTCTTTTTGAGGAACTTTTTGAGCATCTTAAAGTCCATGCCCTCGCCCCAATAGGCCAGTTCCAAAATATAAGCTTCCTTAAAAGACGGATCGGTGGCAAACATCACGTGCGTGCCGACAACCTTGGTGGCAATGTCTTGGAGTTCCTTGAGACGCTCGTCCGACAGCAAAATTTCACGCGCCATTTTCAGCGACGTGTTGCCGATTTGCGTAATTCGTTCGGCGTTGTACGGATTCATGCCGATTTTCTGCGCCTTGCGCGCGTCCATGTAAGTGCCGGCCGCACCCGACATGTGGGACACTTTCAAGTCCGCCATTTCGACGCCGGCTGCTTTACAAAGCGTGATGTGGCCCGCGCGAAGCGCGCCGATCGCGTTGCCGGCCTCTTTGACGTCGTGTTCCGAAAACGTAATGCCGTCCTGCAAGTGAATGAGCCCGTCCGGCGTTTGAATTTTCGGCAGTTTGATGACGCCGTTTTTCATGCCTTCTTCCAAAAGGGAAATGACGCCCGTTCCCGTAATCGCTTTCGCGCGAATCGGGCCTTCCTCGACGACGGATCCGTCCTGCGGATTCACCAAGTCGCCTTTAACGGTTTTCATTTCCTTGTCCAAAATATAACAGCGAATATTGTCGCCTTCAAACGTGACGTCCGAAATCACATACGGAGACGCGAGCGCACCGCAGCTGATTTCCTGGCCCTCCAGAGCCGGACCGGCGGCGGCGGAACCCGTATAAATCACATTGTTGGCCTTGAGCGCCATTTCCGCATTGGTTCCGAAATCGGTTGCAATCGCGAGTTCATCGCTGTCCAGCATACCGGAATTCACAATGAGCGCCAGCGCGTCGGCGCCGATTTCGTGCTTTATGGCCGGCGGAATCACAACAAAACAGTTCGGGAAAATTTCAAGCCCCGGCACTTGATCGCTTTTCAAAATAACAGATTCACGCTTTTGCTCTTTAATGTTGAGCTTTTCACGTTTGCGCTCGCCGGCATAAGCCAAATCGTCGATCGGAATTCCCTGGAAAAGAGACAATTGAATGGGATTTCCGCAGACGGACAAACGCTCCAATTCATTCGGAACCACGCCCAAGTGGTCGATGATCACCAAAATCGCATTGATCACCAACCGGTGCGCTTTGTCCAAACCATAACTGATGGCAAAATCCATATGGTCCATGACATTCGCACCCGGAAGCGGGTTTCGCATGGTTACGACAGTTTTTCGAATTTCACCGGTTTCCAAATTTACCTTTTGCGCGCGAAAACCGCTTGTTCCGAGATCTATGGCAACTCCTGTTTTCATAATTTTTGAGACTCCTTTATTTTATATGTTGATCACATGATTAAATGACAAAGGAATTGAAATTATTTACGACCCCATGAATTATATAAGTACCCATTCAAAGAGAAAGAGAACTTGATATCATCATTCGGTCAGAATTTAATGACCCAGCGAATACTTTATTAGAAGTTATTCCTATTAATATTTGTCCGATACGTTGCCGTATATATAGTCCGGTAAATTCTGAAAGGTAATTTATCAAAACAATATCAAAATAGTTACATTAAGTCAAAAAATAATGAAAATGGTTAATTTAATAATCGTTCAAACCTATTTCGTATAACTCAGAATTAATAAAAATTTATACATTTTTATTGAAATATAAAGGGATTTTTAATAAATTAAAAAAACAGTCGTTTGCAAAAAGCCGGTTCAATTCGATTTTAAAAAATTTTGATGTTTAAAATAAAATTAATCGACGAAAGGAAAGGAAAAGATGAATTCTTTAATTGACACAGTCTTTTTTTCGGAAAAAAGAAAAGCGGTTCTTCTTTTGCTTTTAGAAAAGGAAACGTTGACGCTTGAAGACATCAAAATAGAACTCAACGAAACATCCGTCTCCGTTCTGCCTCAAATTAAAGTCCTCATCGACCGCAAGCTGGTCATCCAAGAAGACGGCAAATACAAGCTGTCCATGCTGGGCAAAATTGTGACGGAAAACGTCTCTCCTTTTGTCAAAAATTTATCCGTTCTCGGAAAAGATTCTTGTTTTTGGAGCGAACACGATCTCAGCCCGATTCCCGACAAGCTGCTCCAAAGAATCGGCGACATCGGCAATTTTGAAATTATCAATGTCGATCTCCGCTCCGTTTATTACGAACCCAATCCCATCATCAACAGCTTTATTAAAAATGCCCAAACGGTCAAGACATTCATCACCTATTATGCGCCGGAATACGCGCCGGCCTACTATGAACGGCTTATGGCCGGCTACCCACTGTCGGTGATCACCACCAATTACATCGTCGACATGGCGGCCAAATACAGAAATGAAATCAACGATTTGCTCCGGCTCGACCACGCCGAACTTTATATTTGCTCGGCCGACACGAAAATCGCGGAAGTGACGGTCACCAACGAAGTCCTTCTCCTGTTTTTGTATTCAACGTCCGGAAATTTGGACTACACCTTTTTGGCCAGCTGCGAACCCGGTGCCGTCGCCTGGGGCGAGGAACTGTTTGAATATTTAAAAAGCCGGTCCGGCCGGAAAAAAGAAATTTAAACGCCAACGTCCGTTTTTCGCGGACGGTGATTCAAAACGATGGCGATAACGCGCGCGGCGCCGGCATGCAAAAAATGAAAAGAAAAAATAGATAAAAGCAGGAAATTGGATGACACGAATAATTCAAAAAACTGAGGGGGATTTTGAATGAAAGATGAATCACTGACAGACGCTCTTTTCTTATCGGAAAAAAGACGGCTGATTTTATTGTTTTTACTTCAGGGTCCGAAAACCATTGAAGAAATTAAAAAACATCTGGATTCGAAATCCAGCCCGATTATGGTTCAGATCCGGATTTTGGTGCGCAACAACTTGATTGCGGAAAAAAACGGCGTCTTTATGCTGACCGAACTCGGAAAAAGCGTCGTTCCGGAAATGATCTCCATTTTAGATATGTTTTTGGTTTTCGACAGCTGTCCGAACTACTGGCCGGATGTGGATTTGGAAGCGTTCCCGACGCATCTGCTCAACAGAATCGGAGAACTCGGCGAAGTGCATCTTTATGTGCCGGACCACGCCCATATTTTCGATTGTTCACGGCAGGTTTTTGAAGAACTCAAAGACGTCGAGTCGTTGATTGAAATTTCGTCCATTTTCCGAAAAACATACATCAAAGACTATCTGAGTATTGCCGAAAAGGGATCCAACGTTTCTTTTATTTTGTCCAAGGAAGTTTTGGACCGGATCGAAAACGAATATCCCGAGGTTTATTACCGGTACATGCGGCTGAATAACGTCCGCTTTTTCATCGCGCCGGATATGAATTTGGCGTCCTGCTTGATTACCGACAAATTCGTTTCGCTGTCCCTGTTCACAAAAGACGGGCTTTTTTATAACCACGACCTGGTGAGCCGAAACAAAAGCGCCATCAATTGGGGAATCGATCTTTTCTACCACTACCGGGGACTCTCAACCATTCATCAATTGCAAGAGTGAAATGAAACCGGCTGATAGCCGGTATTCAAAAAATGAACGCCGTAACGCACGCGGCGCCGCCCGCAAAAATTAAAAAATAAAAGGACGGGGGGACGAAATAATTGCCGGCCGCCTTAAAAAAATTATTTAAATAAGATGATTTTATAGAACCACATTCTACAAATACTACATATAATGTATAAAAATCAATTATTTATCATTCAGAATCATCTCTCTTAATCACCTATTGCAAAAGGCGTCTTCTCAATTTGAAATGAATTGCCGGCGCCCCTCGGAGATATTTAAAATGCCCAAAGAAACAAAATTGCCCTACTTTGAAATCGGAGAAGCTTTAATCGGAACCGGGGCGGAAGTCGCCCACGTCGATTTAATGATCGGCGCCAAAGACGGTCCGGTCGGCCAAGCGTTTGCCAGCGGCCTCACTCAATTGTCCGCCGGCCACACCCCGCTCCTGTCAGTCATCCGCCCGAACCTCCCGACAAAACCGTCCACGTTGATCGTGCCGAAAGTGACCTTGAAAAAAGGCGCCGACACCTCCAAAATCTTCGGTCCGGCCCAATCCGCCGTCGCCAAAGCCATCGCCGACGCGGTTGAAGAAGGCATCATTCCGAAAGAAATCGCCAACGACGTTGTCGTGATTGCCAGCGTTTTCATCGCGCCCGACGCCGAAGACTACAGCAAAATTTACCGCTTCAACTACGGCGCCACCAAACTGGCGTTGAAAAGAGCGCTTGAAGGCTTCCCGAGCGTGGACAAAATGCTGGAAGAAAACAACAAATCCACCCACGCCATTATGGGATTCAAAGTCTCCCGCCTCTGGAACCCGCCGTACTTACAAGTGGCGTTTGACACCACCAGCTTGGAGTTCGTTCTGTCGGCCGTCAAACAATTGCCGCAAAACGACCACCTGATCATTGAAGCCGGCACCCCGCTCATTAAGCGTTTCGGAACCGACGTGATTTCAAAAATCAGAGAAGTCAGACCGGACGCCTTTATCGTCGCCGACTTGAAGACACTTGACACCGGCAACTTGGAAGCCCGTATGGTCGCCGACGCCGCCGGAGACGCCATCGTCGTGTCCGCTCTGGCGCCGATTGAAACCATCCGCAAAGTCATCGACGAAGCCCACAAAACCGGCATTTACGCCATCGTGGACACGCTGAACTGCGCCGACCCGATTTCCGTTGTGGAAAAATTGATTGAACTCAAAGCCGTTCCGGACGTCGTGGAACTCCACCGCGGTATCGACATCGAAAACACCAAACCGGACTGGGAGAAAATCAGCGCGATTAAAAAGATCTCGCCCAAGACCTTCATTGCGGTCGCCGGCGGCGTTAAACTCGAAAACATCCCCAAGGCCCTCAGCGACGGCGCCGACATCTTAGTGGTCGGACGCGCCATTACCGGCTCAAAGGACATTCGCTCCACCGCCGAACAATTCATCGCCAAGATCGGAAACCCGGAAATCGACCAGTTTAGAGTCATGACCGACTTCTGATTTTGAAAAAATAATAAAATATAATATATACAGTAAAAAGCGGGAGAAATCCCGCTCTTCTGTTTTTCTTTTTTTGTTTTTGTTTTTTGACGGGCGCCCCACGCGCGCGTTACGGCAATCACTTTTTCGGACTTTTCAAAAAAAGGGGACTCTTTTTTATTTTTCAGTCTTATTCTTTGAGTATCATTTTTCTTTATTTTTTGCAGTTTTCCTGAAAAATAAAACATATGAACTGATTTTTGGTTACTTTGTTCTTATCATATAATAGGCGCTTTATTATTTTTTAATAATTTTTCTATATTAATATGCTTTTTTAAAATGTTAAAGCCGTCATTAAAATCAAACACAGCAAGAAATTAGTATATAAACTTGTCCGCCCGAAATCAAAAAAACAAATTAATATCCCCCAATAATTAAATTAATAAATATATAATTGTTATTTTATATTTTGTTTTTAGAAAGTAACTAGTCTGATCGCCAAGAGATATATGTTTAAAATATCAAAAATTTTGATGCAATTTTCTGAGGGGATGGGATTTTTCAAAGGAAGACCAAATTAAATTTATCAAAAAATATTTTCAAAATAATATACAAACGGCGGACAATAAAGAAATAATTGTTTTAATTAATTTCAATTTAGAGAAAATGAAGAATTTTAATTCAAAAAAATAAGATGCGGTTAATGTATATACCCAAGATTTGAATGATTAGAGTGTAGAAAAAACTACTCACTAAAGCAGGATCGGAGTTCCGCCCGAGAAAGTAAAACAACGATCGAGAAAGGGGCCGGTTATGATTGTGGTTTTTTCTTAAATCTGTGGTTTTAGAGTTGCAGAGATTTACAGTAATAAAAGAGGTCAACAAACATCTGAAAATGACAAACGGTTTTTGAGAAGATTCATAAAAGGCATTTGATTGACCGCTCCCTAAAATAACGCGGTTTCGTGTGTGTGTGCGGTTTGTGGATCACAAAGGCCAACCGGTTCATTTTCAATTTGATGTTTTTGCTTCTTTCTTAAATCTCTGTAAAATTAGCACTGAAACGGAGGAATAAAATGTTAGACTTTAAAAAAGAAGATATTGCAACGATTCTTGTCAGATACAATGTTGCCATGGAAAAAGCACTGACCCCTGACGAAGCGGCGGAACAGCTCTATCCGAAAGACGCGCTTTTCAAAGCAGTCGCAAAAGCAATCTACGAGGGTGAGGAAGATGACGTGATCGAAGCACTCGATGCCTGCTTAAAATCCGGCAAAGACCCGATCAAACTCATTGACGAAGCACTCCTTCCGGGAATGGCTGTCGTTTCCAACCTTTACGACCAGGGAATTATCTTCCTTCCGAACGTCATGATGTCTGCCGACGCCATGCTCGAAGGAATAGACTACTGTAAAACCAAAACCAAAGAAGTTCCGAAATCCAAAGGAACCATCGTTTGCCACGTTGCTGAAGGCGATGTCCACGACATCGGCAAAAACATCGTCGCCGCACTCCTTCGTGCCGACGGATTCAGCGTTGTCGACTTAGGCCGTGATGTGCCGGTTGACGAAGTTGTGGCCGCAGCTGCCAAAGAAAAGCCGGTCATGATCACCGGAACCGCCTTGATGACAACCACGATGTATGCCTTCAAAGAAGTCAACGACAAACTGGTTGAAAAAGGATTAAAAATCCCGTTCGCCTGCGGTGGCGGCGCTGTGAACCAAGAATTTGTCGAGAGCTACAGCCTCGGAGTGTATGGTGAAGAAGCATCTGAAGCAGCCAAGTTTGCAAACTACATTTTGAAGAATGGCGCAGACATTGGAAAGATGAGAAACGAGTTCCACTACCACTAAGAAGGAGGCAAAAATATGGCAATCAACAGATACACAAAAATGGCATACACCAATGCAGACGAAATGGTTTTCGGACATGCCAAATTCCCGGTCAAAGCGGGATTAGGACTTGAAATCGGTGCCGGATACACAATTCCGGAATTAAACTATGCACCGAGACCCCAAGCCGGTGTTTCTAAAGAAGCACTTGTGAAAGAATACGAAAGAATTACAAAAGACGCCATGGCCAGAATCGTCCAGATCGGTGCGCCGGCCGTCTGTTTAGAAACAGAACACGTTCAACAGATGTCCAACAACCCGTCCTGGGGTGCCGAAGTGGCCCACGCCCAAAAAACAATCTTGGAAGAATACCATGAAGAATACGGCGTGAAATGTGGTCTCAGACACACGATTGGTGACATTCGTGAAGACCGCGACTTCCTTGCTCTTCGCGGCAAGAAAAATGATGTGATGCTTGAAGCCTTCGACCAGTGTGCCGCACAAGGCGCCGACCTTCTGTCCATCGAATCCATGGGCGGAAAAGAAGTCTTCGACTACGCCATCATCCGCGACGACATTGCCGGAGTTCTCTTCGGTATCGGTGTCCTCGGAACCAGCGACATGGACTTTGTCTGGCAAAACATTGTCGACATCGCCAAAAAGAGAAAAGTCGTTGCTGCCGGCGACACAGACTGTGCCGAAGCCAACACCGCCATGTTCATTGCCGGCGGTCTCCTCGACAAGAACCTCGCCCACACCACAGCCATCGTTGCCCGGTGTATTTCCGCCGCCAGAACCCTTGCAGCCTACGAAGCAGGCGCAACCGGCCCGGGAAAAGACTGCGGTTACGAAAACACCATCGTTAAATCCATCGCCGGTGTCCCGATCACTCAGGAAGGAAAATCCTCCACTTGTGCTCACTCCGACGTCATGGGCAACTTAACCATGCAGTGCTGTGACATGTGGTCCAACGAATCCGTCGAATACCACGGCGAATTCGGTGGTACAACCGTTCAAGTTTGGGTCGAATCCCTTGCTTACGACTGTTCACTCATGAACACCGCCATCAAGACCGGAAACCAAAAAGTCCTCCGTGACCTCTTGACCCTTTCCGACAAATACAGAGACCCGCAAGGCTATGTCCTCGCTTACGACAACGCATACAGAGTCGGAGAAGCCATCGCCAAGAACGGCAAAGACACCTACCTCAGATCGAAGGCTGCCGCAGAAGAATGCTGCAAGATCCTCGACGAAGGTATCAAGGGCGGCAAGTTGAAATTGACCAAATTCGAGACTAACGCTCTCGAAGACATCAAGAAAGCACTCGCTGCACTCCCGACCGACAAGGCCAAGTTCGTCGACCAATGCATGACCAAATACAAGGCAGAAGTCCCGGTCTTTAAGACTGAGAACTACGTCCTGTAAGTCTGAAACAGTCAGAACGAGACCTGTCAGAACGGAAAAACTGTCAGAATAAGATAAAATGTCCTGCGAAAGCAGGACACATCCCCTATCTGGCAATTGACCTATACCTAATCTATCTAACAATACGTATACCAAAAATTAAAAGCGGGGTTAAACGTTTGTGGGGGATCCCCCCTCCCTCACTTTTAACTCTGTTTTTTAAAACCTCTTTCCGGATAACTTCCGATAAAAATCCTCTCATATGAATCAAAAATTCATTTGATGAAAAAAACCTCACAGATTAAACAACCGGCCAATCCGGATCTTGAAAAGAACGGTCAGGAATCGTCAAAAATCAATGATTTTTCGATCGAAAACCGTCCTTTTCAAACCGGCTCCGGAATTTGCTTTTGTTTTTAATTTTTGATCATTTTATTTGAAAAAATGTCAAAAATGAAATCGAAAGCCCGATATTTGCAGTGTATTTATTGTGTGTGTTTCGTTAAATTATAGTGAAAAACGCCAAAAACGAGTTTATTGGTTAAAATAAAATGTTGTGGAGTTTAGATATTATGAGTGATGAAAATACATTAAACATTGACATTTTAGAAATTAAAGAGAAAGGTTTTCGCCTGTTTGATACGACCGCCAATTCTGCCGTTTTAGGATTCGCCGGCCTGGCGCTGGCCGCGGTGATGCTCGGTCTTCAAGGCATTGGCCTGTTCGGCGACGCTTTGGTTGTCATTTCCATGTCCATTTTCATCGGCGGTTTTGCCCAGGTGTTTGCCGGCATTCAGCTTTGGTGGAAAGGAAACAACTTTGCAGGAACCGCCTTTACGGCGTTCGGCCTCTTTTGGTTCTCGTTCGCGTACATTTTAATCGCGCCGTTCGGGGCCTTAATCGCCGGCGCGTCGTCCATGGCGTGGTTCTTGTTGTTCTGGGGAATTTTCGCAACCGGATTGACGCTTGGAACTTTAAAATTGGGTTCAAAAATACTCATCGTCGTCTTTGTCTTGTTGGACTTGACGTTCTTCTTAACGGCCATCTCCTTCTTTGGCGTTAACTTGAGCATTCTTCCGGGAATCATCACGTTGCTCTTGGGACTCGCATCCCTGTATGCGTCCTTGGGAACGATCCTGAACGAATGCGGATACAAGCTACCGCTTTAATGGGAAATGCCAAAGAAACGAAAAATAAAAAGAGGTAGGATGCGGACTTCGGTCATCAACCAAAAATTTTCTCATCCTTTGGCCGAAGCCGGCACTTCTTTTTATTTTTCTGTTTTTTTCTTTTCCTTCTTTTTTCCCCCTTTTTCTTTCCCCTTTTTTCTTTTCCTTTTTCCCCATTTTCTTTTTTATTTTTGCCGGCGGCGCAGGCGCGCGCGTTACGGCAGCGCTTTTCAGATGAGGCGTTTCAAACCCGGCCGGCGATTTTTAAAAGCAAACAGATTTAATCAAATGTCCTTCCCCATTCTGTTTTTCATCAACGGTTCGCACGGCAAAATAATGATTCTGTTCAAATTATATTTTTTTGAAAATTTTATGAACCGTTGTTAATCGTCGAAAATTTCGGTTTTCATGTTTTATTTTTTTCGTGAATAGTCGAGTTGGTTTTTGAACCCTTCAAATCATGTTTTTTTAAAAAACATGATCTTGCGACATGAAAAATAAAACCGATTCGACTGAAAAACTTTTTAAGCGGACCGAAATATTATCACCTGATTTATCATGAATTATTCTGATGAATCAGTAAAAACAAATTAAAAACGAATCGAAAGAAAAACAGGGTCTAAAAACTTGTCGAAAGATTCCAAAACGAAAAAACAATGCAACGAACTAAAACGGCTTTAAAAACCGTTTTAAAAACGATTCGTTCTGCGGCAACCAAAAACGAACCAACAAGCGTTCATCAAAAAACGAAAATCAACACAACAAACGTAAAACAAACAAGGTTTTTGAGCGATTTTATTATTGATTCTTCCCCTGGTTCTTGGAAATAATCCAAAAAACCATACAGGAGAAAATCTATGAGTGACATTCAAATTGTAAAAACACAAGATACGACCGCAAACCCGGGACCCCTCGGACTCACGGGATTTGCTTTAGCGACGTTAACGCTTGGCTTTCATAACGCCGGTATTTTTCCCAGCAGTTTAACTGTGGTGGCGATGGCTATTTTTGTCGGCGGTCTCGCGCAGCTGCTGGCCGGTATGATGGAATGGAAAAAGGGCAACACATTCGGCATGGTGGCTTTCACCGGTTTCGGCGTCTTCTGGCTCAGTTTCGCCTGGATTCAAATCCACCCGTTTTTCATGACGGCCGGTCTGGAATCCGTCGGTCTTTATCTGGCGCTTTGGGGACTTTTCGGTCTCTGTTTGCTGCTGGGAACACTGAAAATGAAATCAAAATCCATGGTCGTTATTTTTGCGCTTTTGGTCTTGACCTTCTTCGTGACCGCGTTCGACCACATGGCGTTCCCCCTCGGCGCAGTGCCGGGCATTTGCGCTTTGCTTCTCGGACTTTCCGCGCTTTACAAAGCCATGGCCGATGTCTTGAACGAACAGGGATACAATATACCGACGTAAATCGAAAACAAAATTGAGTCGCCCAACCGACTTCAATTTTCTTTTATTTTTTCTGTTTTTGTTTCTGCGGGCGGCGCCGCGCGCGTTATGGCAGCCATTTTAATTCAATATTTTTAAAAAATGGATGGTTCTTTTTCATTTTTCATCCCTTTAAAAATGTGTCGATTTTGTTAAAATCGATAGTCATATATACAGTCGCATCTTTTTTTGTTTTGAATTCAAAATAGTGATGTTTAAAGAACAGCGAAGGAGATAAAAAATGATGACGAACATTGATTTCATATTGAATAAATTGGAAACGGAAAACTGTGTTTTGAGAGACGCCGAAGAAATTAAAAACCGGTTTTGCGAAAAACCAGAAATATTTGACGCTCTTTTGTTTATGGCCGCGGCCGTTAAAAACAATTATGGACCGGCTGTTGATGATAAAATAAAAATTTCAATTAACGAAGAATTCGATCATTTGGAAATTCAAGTTCCGATGCAGAATTACGACTATTCCGTTAACAAAGAATTTTTTGAAATCAGTGAAACCGCCCGGGAAAAATTCGGATTGGAGGATCAATACATTTTCCTGATCACTCAATATGAGGCGTGGCCATGACCGATTTTTGTCCGGAACATTTTTTGGAAATTTCCAAATAGCTCAATGATTTGGCAAGTTCAAATTGTCCGAAAGCAAATTCTGCCCGCCGGTCGGCAATCAGCCGTGCTTATTACAGCGCTTATTTGCAGGCAAAAGACTTTGCGATTCAAAAAATGAATTTTGTCAGCCGCAAAAAAAGCTCAGAACATCGTCAAATCGCTGATTTCTTTTTGTTGTCAAAGAATCCAGCTTATAAGGAAATTGGATATTATTTATTCAAGCTCAGAATGTGGCGAAATACCAGCGACTACGATATTCCGTCTGAAATTGACGCGTCGATTACCGAAAAAACAAACGAAGCCATTCGGCTGGCGGACGATATTTTATCCAAACTCAGTTAATTTCATTTTTGTTTTTCATTTTCGTCTTTCTTTTTTGTTTTTTTCGGCGGGCGGCGCCGCGCGCGTTATGGCGACATGTTTCGACGGCTTTTTCAAAAAGCCGGGCGTCTTTTCATCGATTCAATATTCTTTTTATACCATTGCAACCCATTATCATTCAGTGTTTATTTTGTTGAGTCTTTGATTTTTTACTTTCCGATGATCATATAACAAAACCATGGTGTGTGACATGACTTTCAGTTTGGGAATTGACGCCGGCGGAACGTATACGGACGCCGTTTTGATTCAGGACGATAACGGCTGCGTTGTTGAATCCGGAAAAGCGCTGACGACGTATCCGGATCCGATCGGCGGCATTAAAAACGCAATTGCGCTTTTGGACGCCGGAAAACTCAAAGACGTTTCCATTGTGTCGCTGTCGACGACGCTTTCCACCAACACGATTCTGGAAAACAAAGGGTTTCCGGTCGGCTTGATCATGGTCGGCGAATTTCACATTCCGGACGTCCTTCCGGCAACGTTGTACTGTACCGTTTCCGGCGGTCACGACAGCAACGGCGAAGAAATCTGTCCGCTGGATATCGGACCGGTGCGCGAATTCGCGCTTTCCGTCAAAAGTAAAGTGGCGGCTTTTGCGGTTTCTTCTCTTTTCAGCACCCGAAACGCCGATCACGAACTGGCCGTGAAACGGGAAATTTTTGAACTCACCGGACTGCCGGTGGTTTGCGGCCACGAGCTGTCTCAGGATTTAGGCGCTTATGAGCGCGCCGTCACCGCTTTTTTGAACGCGCAGCTGATTCCGATCACCTACAAATTTACGCAATCCATTGTGGAAGAAATGAATGAAATCGGCATGAATGCCACGCTTTTGATGCTCAAATGCGACGGTTCGGTCGTCGGCATCGACGAAGCCTTGGAAAAACCGATCGAAACAATCTTTTCCGGACCGGCCGCCAGTTTGATGGGCGCCGCCCACTTGTCCGGACTGAACACGTGCGCCGTCATTGATATCGGCGGAACCAGTACAGACGTCGCATTGATTCAAGACGGACTCCCGGAAATGGACGACTCGGGCGCCGTCGTCGGCGGCTGGTCGACGCGTGTGAAAGCCATCCGAATGGAAACGATGGCCACCGGCGGCGACAGCCATGTTTTTGCGACCGACGATCCGAATCAAAAAATTCATTTGGGGCCGCTGCGCGTGATGCCTCTGTGCCGCGCCGCTATTTTGTATCCCGGATTTTTGGACAAGCTGAAAGAGATCAAACTGCCGCCCCGGAAATATATTTCCGAATTCATTCTGCCGTCCGTCTTTTATGTTCGGACCGGTTCCGCGCCGATCGAACTGACGTCGCTTGAAAAAACGCATTACGCCGTCATTGACGATTTCCCGGCGTCGTGGAACGACCTTTTCCTGCGGCTCGACAACAAAATGCCGATGTCGTTCGCGCTTGAATCGCTTGTTAAAAAACGTTTGATTCAGCCGATTGGTTTCACGCCGACGGATGCCTTGCACGTTTTGGGCGATTACACGGAATGGGATCAGGAAGCTTCCGTCGTCGGCGCTGAAAAAATCGAAAGGCTGACGAAAAAGAACCCAATCGAATTGTCCGAATATACGAAAAACCGCGTCGCCAAGAACATGGCGAAAAGTTTGGTCGAATATTTGGTTCCCGGAATTGAGGAAAAAGATGTGGAGAAGGTTCTTTCCGGAGAATTCCACACCAAGTTTTCGATTGCAATGCCGATCATTTTAATCGGCGGTCCGTCCAAAGCGTATGTGTCGGAAATTCAAACCGTCATCGGCGGCGACATTTCCGCGCCGATGTTTTCAGACGTCGGCAACGCTGTCGGCGCCTTAGTCGGAAAAGGCGTTCGACGGCTTGAAATTACGATTAAGGAAAACAAAATTAAAGCCGGAACGATTGTTTTTGATGATGGTGATGAAGACGAAAATGGAGCTGACAGCGAAAATAAGATCGAAAATGAGAATGTAAACGATTATGATGGCCGTTGCGACGGCCGCTGTCACAAAAAATGCAGAAGCACATGCAAATCCGTGACGAAAAAAGACGCCGCCGGAAAAGACCGGGTCGAATACATCGTTTTCCATGACGGGAAGCGTCAAATTTTTGACAATTATACCGAATCGTTTGACTTTGCCTGCGACGCCGGCAAAAAATCGGTGACGGAATACATGAAGAAAACCGGTTTGAAAGACGAACAAATCGACGTCAGTTTCACGAAAAAAGAAATTCGGATTGGGACGGACAATCCCATTGAAACGAAGTTGACGTTTGTGGGCGTCGCGACGGCGCAATTCGAGGACAATAAGTGCAACATTCCGGATTTTGTCAGATTTATCAATCCGGAGAAGAAGTATCGGGAAGAAAAATAAACAAAAAAGTGAACAATATTGAAAGATTTTTGCCGTTAAGAGCCGGCAATTGATCTTTCAATATCTTTTTCCATTTCTCTTTCAGCGGCCAATCTGATCGCTTCTGATATTTGAGCAGCCTCTTCCTCTGAAATATTAGCCCAGTCAATGGCGTTAATATCAAAATCCAAATCTAATTCTGACAAATCGCGCCCGTTTTCATAATCTGCATTTTCATAATCTGCATATTGATTGACAATTGATTCTTCCGTCCATTCGAAAAGAACGGTTGAAAAACCGACCGGCTCGCGAATAACGCCGCTACCGACTTTTGTATCTCCGCGGTAAAGGTCGTACGTCCAAACCGAATGCCGGACATAGACTTGATACGTACCGTAAGAACCGTTGTCAATAGACGCTGTAAAGTTGCTTGATAAATTTCTCGGCTGTAAAATTTCAGACCCGAAAAGAAGCTGTGACATCAGATTTTGGAATTTGCTGTCGGTTTGGATGAGAACATCAGATTTTTCAAAAATATTCATCGTCAATTCTCCGCCAAAATTGGTAGAACTGTCTCTTGAGGTTTGATTTGACGGAGCATACTCAAGTTGTTGAAGATTTTCAATGTGGTATCCGAGAATTCTTTTTTCAGACCGGAACGATTTGATCATTTCATTTTCAAGAAGCGTATAATCGGTTTGAACAACGTTTTTGTGTGTGATGTTTGGAGAGGAAATATCGGGTTCAGACATCATGACAATGCTGCCGATGTTTGTTTCATGCGTTTCAATAAGGCAGGTATATTTTTCCCCAAAGTGACCTCTGATTGAAATAATTTGAGAATCTTGTGCTGGATCATCTGAAACAAGAGCGTAAGCCGGAGAAAGTAACAGAAAAATAAATAATATCAAAGCAACGGCACGAATCATATTTTACTCTCCATAAAATCAAAATGAACAACAAAATAAAATGATTTCAATAGATTATTAAACTTTATTTAATAATTATGCCTGAAAAGAATTTAATTTATTATTTCTAATTTTATGGTTTGCATTTTCAGTTCACTATTTTTAAATTTAGGATTGCATCTGCAGGTGACTGTTTTATTGTTACAGATTGCACCTGTCAGTTCACTATTTTTAGATTTCAGATTGCATCACCGTTTCCAAAAATACACATGTTTCTTGTACCGGTTTTCAACAATAAGTTCCAACAATACAGTTGTTTCCTAATCCGATTTGCATCTGCAGTTACTATATCCAATCACTCTCATCGGATTCCGAGAAAATCAAACGCAAAGCGTTTGATTTTTCGGGATGGTTTGCATGAAAAAAGAAAAATGAAGGGTGGTTTTTCATGAATTTGGGGGAAAAGTGTCGCTGTAACGCGCGCACCGCCGCCCGCCAAAAAATTAATTGTCCGCCGGCTTTTTCTTTTTCCACGAAAAAGTTTTGTAACCCGGCCGCAGCCGGAGCAAAACCTGCGCCACAATCACCAAAACCGGAAGCTCGATCAATGGTCCGATGACCAAAGCCAACGCAATGAGCGGGTTGTCCGGAAACGCCGAAACGGCAATGGCGAGCGATAACGGCGAATTTCGGGCCAGCGTCGTCAGATTGAGCGCCGCCGTGTCTTCGTAGGAAAACTGAAGCAAACGGCCGACGAGTTGCCCCAAAATAAAGTTAAGAATAAAGAAAACCAAAAGCGGAATCAGCATTTGAATGAGAACGCCGGGATTTTTCAGGAGAACTTCGCCTTGGGACGCAAACATCGCGATGATGGCCAAATTCAAAAACAAAAATTGCATGTTGTCGTTGTGCCGGAGAATATTGTTTTCAAACTTTTCTTCGCCGAGCTGTCCGAGATAAATTTTCCGGAAAAGGGCAGCGGCAACGAACGGAACCAACAAAACGATCACGATGCTCTTGAGGAGAAGAAACATATCGATTTCAACGACGCTGCCGGCAAAAATATAAAGATAGACCGGGAGCAAAACAATTTGTAAAATCAGATTGAGTGGCAGTTGTGCGGCGCCGAGGGGAACGTTTCCTTTCGCATTGCCGGTAAAAATAATGTACCAATCCGTGCACGGCGTCACGAGAAGCATCAAAAAACCGACTTGAAGGTCCGGAGATCCGGTCAAAAACAGGTCCGCCAAAAACCAGGCGAACAGGGGCGTCCAAATGAAATTCATGACCAGCGCGGTCGACGCGAATTTAACGTTTTTGAACGCTTTGCCGAGGCTGCCGAGGTCCACTTGAAGGAAAACGCCGAACAACATAATCATCAAAAACGGTTCAATCAAAACAGCCGTGTGGCTGCCGATGAAAGGCGACAGGCCGAGGAGAAGGCCAATGAAAATGGAAAGCAAAATGAGAACCGTTCGATATTTACTCAAAAAATTCATTTTAAAACCTCTTTTGTTGACCGTTTTTAGATTGCCGGCTGTTTTGGATTGTTTGACCGTTTTTGAAATAATATCGTTCAATCGGTATATGATAAATAAACGGCATCATAAATTAAATTTTAATTCGTTTCAATCGGATTTTCAAATTTTGAACAGATTTCCAAAAAAAATAGAAAATATCTATGAATTTTATTATATAATGTAAAATATAAAATATAAATATTTTGATTCATATTATTTTTACAAAAGGAATCGAATTTTAAAAGATGATGATTGAAAATACCGGATCATTCCAAATCATACCAGATCATACCAGATCATACCATATATTATACCATACCATAAGCATTTTAATGAATAAAATGATCTGTAAAATTTTTTTAAAAACATTATTTTCTAAGATAATATAAACATTTTTGATCGGCAGATAGATTTGTTTTGCCGTCTGTTTCTTTTTTTCAATCAGTGAGATTATGAAAAGATAGTTGATATATATTTTTATTTTTGACCTCCTAAAAAAACCACTTATACAATAATGATTAATCAATATCATTTCGGCGGCAGGGGGTAAAGATACAAAGTCATTGTATTTTTGCAAAAACATTAAAAAGGATAAAGATATTTTAGATTCGTTTCTCGAGCCAAATTAATTTTAGGTTGTGATTTATGGTCTAAACTTCATTTGACAAAGCTCGAAAAACAGGATGAGAAAATGTTAGACTTTAAAGATACAAAGGACATGACGGAAGTCCTCGTCAGATACAACGTCGCCATGGAAAAAACCATGACGCCGGACGAGGCCGCAGAGCAGCTCTATTCCAAAGACGCCCTCTACAAAGCCGTCGCGAAAGCCATCTATGAAGGCGAAGAAGAAGACGTCATCGAAGCGCTTGACGCTTGCCTCGACGCCGGAAAAGACCCGATCAAACTCATTGACGACGCCCTCCTCCCGGGAATGGCCGTCGTTTCTAACCTGTACGACCAGGGCTTGATCTTCCTTCCGAACGTCATGATGTCGGCCGACGCCATGCTCGAAGGCATAGACTACTGTAAAACCAAAACCAAAGACGTCCCGAAAGCCAAAGGAACCGTCGTCTGCCACGTTGCAGAAGGCGACGTCCACGACATCGGCAAAAACATCGTCGCCGCACTTCTCCGTGCCGACGGATTCAATGTCGTCGACCTCGGCCGCGATGTTCCGGTCAACGAAGTGATCGAAGCGGTCGCTGCGCACAAACCGGTGCTCGTCACAGGAACCGCGCTCATGACCACCACCATGTACGCCTTCAAAGAAGTCAACGACAAACTCGTTGAGAAAGGATTCAAGATTCCGTTCGCCTGCGGCGGCGGCGCTGTGAACCAAGAATTCGTTGAAAGCTTCAGCCTCGGAATTTATGGCGAAGAAGCAGCGGAAGCCCCGAAATTTGCGAACTATGCGCTCAAAAACGGCGCCGACATCGCAAAAATGAGAGACGAATTCCACTACCACTGAGGAGGCAAAAATATGGCAATTAACAGATACACAAAAATGGCATACGCAAACGCGGACGAAATGGTTTTCGGAAAATGTAAATACCCCGTCAAAGCCGGACTCGGTCTTGAAATCGGCGCCGGATACACCATTCCGGAATTAAACTATGCGCCCCGCCCGCAAGCCAGCGTTTCCAAAGAAGCGCTCGTGAAAGAATACGAAAGAATCACCAAAGACGCCATGGGCAGAGTCGTTCAAATCGGAGCGCCGGCCGTTGTTTTGGAAACAGAACACGTGCAGCAGCTCACCAACACCCCGTCCTGGGGCGCCGAAGTGGCCCACGTCCAAAAAACCATCATGGAAGAATACCATGAAGAATACGGTATCAAGTGCGCCCTTCGCCACACGGTTGCCGACCTGCGTGAAGACCGCGAATTCCTCGCGCTCCGCTCCAAAGTCAACGTCGTGACCGAATCTTTCGACCAATGCGCCGCGCAAGGCGCCGACCTCCTGTCCATCGAATCCATGGGCGGAAAAGAAGTTTTCGACTATTCCATCATCCGTGACGACACCGCCGGTATGCTTTTCAGTATCGGTGTTCTCGGAACCAACGACATGGACTACCTCTGGCAAAAGATTGTCGACATCGCCAACAAACACAAAGTTGTTCCGGCCGGTGACACCGACTGTTCCCAAGCCAACACCGCGATGTTTATCGCCGGCGGCCTTTTGGACAAAAACTTGGCCCACACCACCGCGATCGTCGCCCGCTGCATCTCTGCCGCCAGATCCCTCGCCGCTTACGAAGCCGGCGCCAAAGGACCCGGAAAAGACTGCGGTTACGAAAACATCATCATCAAATCCATTGCCGGCGTGCCGATTACCCAGGAAGGAAAATCCTCCACCTGCGCCCACTCCGACGTTATGGGCAACTTGGCGATGCAATGCTGCGACATGTGGTCCAACGAATCCGTTGAATACCACGGCGAATTCGGCGGCACGACCGTTCAAGTTTGGGTCGAAACCCTCGCTTACGACTGCGCCCTCATGAACACCGCCTTGAAGACCGGAAACGAAAAAGTTCTCCGCGACCTCTTGATGCTTTCCGACAAATACAGAGACCCGCAGCCGTACGTGCTGGCTTACGACAACGCTTACAGAGTCGGAGAGGCCATTGCCAAGAACGGCAACGACCCGTACCTCAGATCCAAAGCGGCCGCAGAAATGTGCTGCAAAATCGTCGAGGAAGGCGTCGCCGGCAAAAAACTCGTTCTCACCAAGTTCGAGACCAACGCCTTGGCCAAAATCAAAGCCGACCTTGCCGCTCTCCCGGCCGAAAGCAGCAAATTCGTCGAACAATGCATGGACAAATACACCAAAGAAGTTGCTGTTTTCAAACCGGAAAACTACAGCCTCTAAGTTGACAGGTGCCCAACGGCACTGTCCATAAAATAAGATATCAAAACAAAAGCAAAAAACGTTCAAAAACGTTAACCCCCAAAATGTTGAAACCCCCAAATGAAACATTTAAAGGCTCAAATCTCCAAAGATTTGAGTCTCCCCTCTTTTATTTTTTTAATTTTATTTGGATTATTGATTGATTTTTATTTGCATCTTACTTTCTTTTTGATTTCCGGTCGAAACGATTTAAAAACATTTCGATTTTGAAATTTTCGATACTTTTTTTAAACTAAAACTTTTAGCTTGAAATATGACCGCAGAAATCATTATTATGAATAAAAACGCCCTCGCAATGGCAGCAGATAGTGTTGTTACAATTACAAATGGAAACGATGAAAAAACATATCAGACTGCTAATAAACTTTTTCCGATATCTTATGAGCACGAAATCGGAATAATGACATACGGAAGCGCCGAATTTATGGGAGTGCCTTGGGAAACTTTGATTAAATTATATCGAGAACGAATCGAAAAAATTAAATTTGAAACTTTAAAGGAATGCATTGACAATTTTATTCATTTTTTAGAAAACAGTGGATTGTTTTCAGTAAATTTGCAAAATGAAATGACTTTTGACGATTTGACTTATTTTCACATGTCCATTCGAAACAAAATCCAAAATATTTTAAAAATGGAAAATGAAAAAGCAAACAAAAAAACAAAAGAAAGAGAGGCGATAAATGTTTCAGAAATTGCGTTTTTCACGTTTCAAAAAATGATTGAAGAAATGAAATCAATGAAACAAATACAATCTGAAACTGATTTTTTGATGACAAACAAAATCGAAATTGAAACCATGATGGAAAAAATCTACGAAGAAACATATGAAAGCAACCAACATTTACTGAACGAATTAAATGAATTGTATTTTAAAAAATTGTGGAATAATTCTTCCGGAATTGTTATTTCCGGATTTGGGGAAAGGGATATTTTTCCGTCAACTTACTTGATGGAAATAGATAAAATAACATCAGGTCGATTGATTTATTGTCTGGAAAAATATGAAGTTGACAATAACAATGCCTTTGTCATTCCTTTTGCTCAAAGAGAAATGGTCGATTTGTTTATGAGAGGAATCAGTCCAATATTATTATATAAGATAGAGGAAATCATTAAAAATATTGATGAAGATTTGGCGGTTTTCGTTTTGGAAGAATTCATAAAATATTTAGAAATAAATCATAGCAAGCCGATTATGGAAGCCATTAAAATTTTACCAAAACCGGAGCTTGCGATTGTTGCTGAAATGTTAATTAGTTTAACGTCTTTCAAAAGAAAAATCTCAACTGAATTGGAAACCGTTGGTGGTCCGATTGACGTTGCCGTTATTTCGAAGGGCGACGGATTTGTGTGGATTAAAAGAAAACAGTATTTTGATCAGGAGCTCAACATTCCTTTTATTTCAAAATATTTTAAAAATAAATAAGGAGAGAAGTTTATGACCATTCAAAACAAAAATGAAAAAATCTACCATTCCTATGACGAATTGGAAAAAGATTGGTTTCCAAGAGCACGCGAAGAACGCTTAAAAAAAGAAAAAGAGAGAGAAGAATTGGAAAAATATAAAGAAAAAAAAACGTTTTTGGAAAGCATTAAAAGAATACAATTTTGAAATTTTTACTTTCTTCTTTTTCTAAGTTTTTTCTTTCTTCATTCTTTGAGTTTCTTTTTTATACATTCAATTTAATGAATCGTTCTATGCCGAAATTTGAAAGTTCCGAAACAAAGGACGCCGGTCAAGAGCCGGTCATTGATTTTCAAAATGTTTCCGTCATCAAAGACGGCCGTCTGATTTTGGACAGCATCGCCATTCAAATCGGCGCCGACGAGCACGTCGCCATTATCGGTCCGAACGGTTCCGGCAAATCGTCGCTCATCAAAGTCATGACGCGCGAATATTATCCGATTGCGGATGCGCCCGGACTTTCGACGAAAATCATGGGCGACGATGTTTGGAACGTTTTTGATCTTCGAAAGCGGCTCGGCATCATCACAACGGATCTTCAAAACACATGTCTTCGGGACACGACGGTTTTTGATACGGTTTTGTCCGGCTATTTCTCGAGCGTCGGTATTTATGATATTTTTGACGTCACGCTGGAAATGAAAGTGACCGTTCTTGAAATTTTGAATTTTTTGGGCATCGGGCATTTGGCCGAACAAAAAATGACGAAAATTTCGAGCGGCGAAGCACGAAAAACGTTGATTGCGCGGGCTTTGGTGCATGACCCCAAGGCGCTCATTTTGGACGAGCCGACCAACAGCTTAGATATGAAATCCATCTATCAGTTCCGAAAAACGATCAGCAAAATCGCGAAGGCCGGCAAAAATATTATTTTGGTCACACATGATTTGGCGGACATAATTCCGGAAATCTCACGCGTCATTCTGATTAAAGACGGCAAAATATTCGCCGACGGCAAAAAAGAGGATATTTTGACCGGCGAAAATTTAACGGCGCTTTTTGAGGTGCCGGTCACGGTGGAGAAGCACGGCGACTATTACGCTGCTTTCTGCTGAAATCCTTTTTTTCTTTTTCCTTTTTATTCTTCTTTTTTTGTTTTTTTTGGCGAGCCGCTGCGCGCGCGTTATGGCGACACATTTTCAAAAAAATCAAAAGACGTAGGCGTTTTAATTTTGAAATTAAAAGAAAAGGAGAAGCCCGTTTTGAAAACGGGCTTAGACTGAATCGGGGGTTTTAGGAGAGAAAAGGTTTTTCGATACGGAGGTTTGTTTTTAATTCGGTTTGAGAGGTTTTACGTATGGCAATTTAATTGTAAAGACTTAAATTAAAACAATTAAATTTAAGTTAATACATACTACAATTCAATCGTATATAAATATTACTATTTTGATTAAAGAGTTATTTGATATTGATTTTCAAACTGTTTTAAAATCGATTAAATGGATTTTCTTTTGTAAAACAATAAAATTTGAATTATTTTATTTTTGAACATATTCTTTTATTTGAAAAAAACAATATCAAGAAGAAATGTAAAAACCGAATCGAAAAATAAAAAGACAAAAACGATTGCCGGAGAAAGAACAAGAAAAATAGAACAAAAAATGCGCTTCCGTTTTGGCAGACGTCTGCGAAAACGATTGCGATAACGCGCGCGGCGCCGGCGCGCAAAAAATGAAAATAAAAAAGAAATGAAAAATGGAAAATAAATGCGGAATCCGTTATTTGGATTCCACGATTGGACCGCTTTCTTCAAGCGTTTTTTTCTGCCGGATCAAATCTTTCAAAACCGGAACCAGGCCTTTGGCCGGAACACGGATTTGTTTCATAGAGTCGCGGTCGCGAATGGTGACGGTGCCGTTTTCCTGAATTTCAAAATCGACCGTCACGGAAAACGGAATGCCGATTTCATCGTTTCTTCTGTAACGCTTGCCGATGGTTCCGGATTCGTCGTAATCGGCCATGATGCCGGCGTCAACGATTTGGCTGAATAAGTCCTTGGCCGGCGCCGTCAGGATGGGTTTTCCCATCAACGGGTGAACGGCGACTTGGTACGGTGCGATTTCATTTTTAAACCGCATGACTGTCCGCATGGCGTCGGCGTCTTCGTCGTCGCCGTCCGTGGCTGCGGCTGCGCCGACGTCTTCTTCATCAAAAGCGTGTTCCATGACACAATATGTGATTCTGTCAATGCCGTAAGACGGTTCAATGACGTGCGGAACGATGGTTTTGCCGCTGACTTTAACGGTTTCCTCGCCGAATGCGACGATTTCTTTGGGCACTTGGAACGTTTCGACGTCGATTGCCAGAACGATGTCGTTTCCTTGCGTTGCCGCTTGGATTTCTTTTTCGGTCATGGATTTGAGTTTGTCGCCGATGATTTTTGCTTTTCCTTTAAAGAGCGGACCCATTTTACCCATGTCGGGTTTGACGACGAACCGTGTTTCAAAAACGGGTTCGGGATATTCTACATAAACCGACAGCTCGATTTTGCTTTGTTTGGCGTGGGCGTTTAAATCGTAATCGGTACGGTCGGCGATGCCGACGACTTCCACCCAGCCGAAGCGGTCCGTTTTCACTTCAGCGTCCCAGCAGTCCATCGCATAGTGCGCCATTTCGTCTTTCAAATGCTGGCGGAAGCGAAGACGGTCCTGGGAAATGCCGGCGCGGATGAGGAAGTCGCTGGTGAGCGCGACGTAGTAAGCCAAAAATTCGTGGGCGATGACGCCTTTTGCGACGGCTTCTTCAGCGGTCAGCGGAACAATCTTGCCGGTGCCGTCCGTTTTTTCCTGCTCGGACTGCGGATATAAGAAGAGCTGTTTCTTGGCGTATTTTTGGAAATTGGCGTGCTTCTTTTCGGCCGGGTCGACGAAAAATTCGCATTCGGCTTGCGTGAATTCGCGCAGGCGGAGAACGCCTTGGCGCGGCGAAATTTCGTTGCGGTAAGATTTTCCGATTTGGACGGCGCCAAACGGCAATTTTTCCCGGTAAAAGCGGGACAGGCGCTGGAAATCAACGAACATGCCCTGCGCGGTTTCCGGCCGCATGTAACCGGGGCGTCCGGTTCCGGGACCGATTTTGGTTTGGAACATCAAGTTGAATTCATAAGATTTGCCGAGACCGCAGCCGCATTCCGGGCACACAATGTTGTGCTTTTCGATGAGCGCGTCAAGCTGATCGGTGTCCAGAGCGCCGACGCCCTCGATGCCGATTGCTTCAATCAAGTGGTCGGCGCGAAACGGAAGCTGGCAGCCGGTACATTCGCAAAGCGGGTCGGAGAAACCGCCGACGTGACCGGAAGCGATGAAAATGTCTTCAACGCCGATGGTCGGCACTTCGATTTCCATGCAGCCTTCGTTCAAAACGTAATATTCACGCCAGATGCTTTCGATTTTTCTCTTGACGGTGCAACCGAGCGGTCCGTAATCATAAAAACCGGCGGCGCCGCCGTAAAGTTCAAAAGAGTTCCATAAGAAACCACGCCGTTTGGCGAGGTCGATGACTTTGTCGTATTTGTCCATAAAAATCCCTTTGATATAATATATAGAAAATCAAATTTGTACCTAAAAGGATTGATAGAATTTAAATTTTACAATGAGAAGTTTTATTTTTTCAGATCTTTTTCCTATTTTTTTTCTGTTTTTTTCTCTGTTTTTTTCTCTATTTCTCTATTCTCCCTCCAATCCTAAGAAAACAACTCGCTTAAACAGGCGCGAATGCGCCTGTTTAAGCGGACGTCATACACAAGAAGGAGCAATTTGAAAACAGATGGTGCAAAACGGTGCCAAGAAACATGTGTATTGTTGGAACCAATTGCTGAAAACCGGAACAAGAAACGTGTGTATTTTTGGAAACAGATGATGTAAAACGGTAACAAGAAAACGCTGTCTTGTTGGAACCAATTGCTGAAAACCGGAACAAGAAACGTGTGTATTTTTGGAAACGGCAGATGCAATCTGAAATCTAAAAACAGTCAACTGTAGGTGCAATCTGTGCTGCAAATTGGAATGTATCTGCTGATCGTATTCCGCAAAATACAGACGCAAAGCGTCTGATTTTGCGGGATGGTTTGCACGGGAAGTTGGAACAAACAAAACCAAACTTTCAGCGACCGAAGGGAGCCTTTTGCGAAGCAAACTTACGGAAACAGACTCCCACCGCCCTTGAAAAATTCCTAGCGTAGCGACGGAATTTTTGCGTCTGATTTTGCGGGTTGGTTTGCTTGAAATTTTCAAAAAACGAGGGTAAATTTTTGAAACTCAAAAAGAAAATGTGTCGCCATAACACGCGCGCCGGCGCCCCCCGCAAAAACCCCATTTTCTGATTATTTGATATCTATATAATTACACAAACAGTCGTCTTTTACACAATTTATATATTGAAGAATTTCATATTTGTTTTAAATTTTTAAAACGGTGATGACTTTGTTCAGAAATCCCAATCAATCAACCGATTCATTTGCACCAAAACCGGACGCCGATTCCGTTGATTACAAACGGCGGTTCAACACCGGATTTCAATTGCTTTCCAACTCAGAATTTGCAGACGCCTTTCTGATTTTTGCCAACATTTCCGAAAAAACGGAAGAACCGGCAGCGTTTTTTAATTTGGCGCTTTGCGAAATGGAAGCCGGCGACGACCAAAAAGCAATCTTGACGCTTGAAAAAGCGCTGGCGGCCATTAAAAAAACGCAGACGCCGGACAACGACGCCGCGTTTTCTTCCGGGATTTTGTCCAAAAATTATGCCGCGCTTTCTCAAAAAGAAAAAGAATCGGCGGCATATCTTTCGCCGATGCCGCAAGAATACCCGCGGCTGCTTTCGAAGTCTGCCAAGGAAAAAATCATGCGCGTTTTAATTGACGCCTGTTTCCGGTGCGAACTCTGGGACAAGATCATCATTTTGAGCGCGTCCGTTCAGGGAAAAGGATACACGAATGTGGAAAAAGCGCTTGAAGCGGCAAAGCGGAATAAATAATGATTTTTTAATCCTCTCATTCATTTTTATCTATTCTCATTTCACACAAAAATATTGAGTACAATTCAAGGAGAAACAACAATGGATAACGTATTTTTAACAGCATGCAAAAACGGTCAGAAGGGCGTCGTTGAAGCTTTTGTCAAAAAAGGAACGATCAACATCAACAAACGCGATGAAACCGGCGGAACGCCGCTTTATTACGCCTGCCTCAAAGGATCCAAAGACATTGTCAAGATTTTAATCGACGCGGGCGCCGACACGACCATCGCCAACAATCAAAGCATGCTGCCGATTCACGTCGTTTCCAAAAGCGGCAACAAAGATATTATCAAAATGTTGTGCGACAACGGCACCGACATCAACGCGACCGACAAAACCGGAAAGTCGCCTTTGATTTACGCCACGGCCGAAGGAAAAACGGAAGTCGCCAAAATGATGCTGTCGCTTGGCGCCGACAAATCCATTAAAGACAACGACGGCCACACCGCTTTGGATTACGCCACCTCAAAAGGCCTGCGCGACATTATTGTCATGCTGTCCGAAGAAACCGAACAAAAAGACAATTACGGCAACACGCCGCTTCACCAAGCCTGTTACAACGGCCAAAGCGAAGTCGTCGCCGTTCTTTTGAAATCGGAAAAGTCCGACGTCAACGCCTTAAACGACAACGGTGAAACACCTTTGATTTTGACCTGCATGAATTCCAACGTCCACATCATGGAAATGCTGCTGGCCGCCGGCGCCGACGCGAACATGAAAATGTTAAACGGCAACGCGCCGCTTCACTATGCCGCTTCCGTCGGCAACAAATTCATCGGAAAAGCACTCATCACCGCGAAAGCCGACGTCAATACTAAAAACACGGACAGCGAAACGCCGCTCATTGTCGCTGCGCTTCGCGGGCAAAATGATTTCACGGCTTTGCTGATTGAAAGCGGCGCCAATGTGAACGCCGTTGACAATGCCCAACACAGCGCCATGTATTACGCGGCCGAAGCCGGATACACGGAAATTGTCGAGCAATTGATTATTGCCGGTGCCGAAAATTAATTTTCAGATCAAATTAAGATATACTAATAATAACAATTTTGATTTTCATGATTCTTGAATCATGAAAAATCCTTTTTTTCCATCTTTTTCCGTCTCTTTTGTCGCTCGTTTCCCTTTTTCGTTCATTGGTTTCGTCATTTTATGTTATACTTAAATTATGCTGAAAGCGACTAGTATTTATATATTAAAAAAATAAATAGAGTAGTATAATTTCATATTATCAATAAAATATCATATTTGAAGGAAGAAATTCTATGGTAAAGAATAATTTAAAAAGAAAAAATAACATTCCGCAAAATAGTAGAAAAGGGCGGCTTTTTTTAGTATCGTTGACCGCATTGTTTCTCCTTTTGGTGACCATTTCACCGGCATTGGCCACAGAAGTTCAAATCGAAGTTTCAGATTTAAACGCCGGAACGGCGCCGACTTACAATGACAGAGATACGTTAATACTAAGCGGAGCCGGTGCTTTAACCCCGACCGGTTGGGATACACTGAACATTTCGTCTCCTTCCTATCATCTTGTACTCAACGATGCGACGACAAGCGTTCCGGACAGTTCAATCAATAGTAATACGAATCTCCTTTCCATAACCGGTGACGAAATCATTTCCATTGGGAATGATAATCTTCACAATTGTACGAATTTAGTTGAAATTCGATTTTCAAAAGCAACGGCGTTTGGAGATTATGTATTTTCAAACTGTTCCAATTTGACATCTGTTACCCTTCCAAACGCAACAATTTTCGGAGATGACGCATTTAAAAATTGTTCCAATTTGACATCTATTAGTCTTCCAAACGCAACAACTTTCGGAAATAATGCATTTAGATTTTGTTCCAAATTAGCATCTGTTGACCTTCCAAACGCAACAACATTCGGAGATTATGCATTTGTTTGGTGTTTCGATTTGATATCTATTGACCTTCCAAACGCAATAACATTCGGAGATAGCGCATTTAACAGTTGTGATTATTTGATATCTGCTACCCTTCCAAAAGCAACAACGTTTGGAGATGGCGCATTTTTCCATTGTCACGATTTGATATCTATTAATCTTCCGGAAGCAACAACATTCGGAGATCAAGCATTTGGCGGTTGTAATAGTTTGATATCTATTAATCTTCCAAAAGCAACAACAATCGGCAGTGCCGCATTTGTCAGTTGTTCCGATCTTAATGTAATTGGTTTTGGAGATACGAAGCCGACGTTTGGCACACAGCCCTTTGATTATATAAATCATGGATTATTGGTCTTAACCGGAAAATCAACTTACGCCGACTTAAATGAGTTTCCAACGGATTCATTCCAAAGAAAGGGCGCCCTCTTACCTGAAGAAATGAATGTCACCGTTGAAGAGACGTTGACGCTGTGGGGCATCGATTTGGAATCGGGTGATTCCATTGCTTGGAGTTTTGACGGAAATTCGCTGTCGGAAACAACCGGGACATATTCAAAAGACGATGTTCAAAAAACAGACGCCGGAATATACAAATGCATTTTTACCTGCAACGGTAAGGATTATGTGATCGGCTCTTGCAAAGTGAACGTTTTGGATAAAACAGATAGTGGCAGTGAAATCGGTGATGGGGGTGACGATGATGGTGGAGATGACGACGATGACGGTGAAAACGGTGGAACGCCCGGCAGCAGCGGCGGAACCGGAAAAGCCACTATTATTGATTCAGATCAAAAGACAATATCGTCAACAAACAATGGTTCCAATAACATAAACGGAGGCACAAATACAATAACAACCGGTTATGGCGCCGGTTTGGATGAAGATGAAAACGAAAGCTGGCTTAAAAAATCAAGCCTTCTTTGGCTTCTTCTTTTGATCATTTTAATCATTATTGCCTATATTTTGTACCGGAAATATAAAAAGTATTCAGCCAATTCGGATTCTCCGAAATGATTTGAATAATTTTTATTTTTTTCTTTCTTTTTTTTCAATTTTCATTTTTTCAAATTTCATTTTTTATTTGGGTCATGATAAGAATAGAGGATTTTCTCTGATAATTTCCAGGATTTTCAGATATAAATTCTCATTCCTATAATTGTACCTAAATTCACATTCTTTTAAGTAAAGATTAAAATATCTTTTATCA
>NZ_JAWDKD010000029.1:0-12629 GCF_032714475.1 Methanolapillus africanus
GCCATAGCGGCGGGGAAACTCCTGTACCCATACCGAACACAGAAGATAAGCCCGCCGGCGTTCCTTACTGTACTGAAGTGTGCGAGCCTTCGGGAAATCTGGATCGCTGCCAAAGGCCTTTCTTTATTTAATTTTAAACTTTTTCAAATAATTTATTAAATTACATTAGCTACCTTTTTTTGAACAATTATCATGCGATACCCGTGGGTCGGTTTTTAATTGCGAGTTTCATGCGAAATTATCTGCGCATTGTCTTTTTTGGGGGGCGGCGAGCGCAGGTAAGAACACGGGTCGGTTTTTTAAAAGCTTTTTTGAAAAAATGCGGAGCTGCATTCATAAAAATCCTCATGAATTCAATTTCTGAGAAAGGATTTATAATAAATGTGAAATGTAATGCCATAATCCAATTTGAAATAAGGAGTAAAAAGATGATTTATAAAAATTTTCAAGATTTGAAACTGCCCGCCCTTGGTTTTGGCGCCATGCGCTTGCCGGTGCTTGACGGGAATTACGCCAAGATCGATGAAGCGCAAACAACAGAAATGGTCGCTTATGCCATGGAAAACGGCGTCAATTATTTTGATACGGCGTGGGGCTATCACGACGGCCAATCCGAAGTTATGATGGGAAAAATATTGAAAACCTATCCGAGAGAAAGCTATTTCCTGGCGGACAAATTCCCAGGATACGATCTTTCAAATATGGACAAAATCACTTCAATTTTTGAGGAACAGCTCAAACGCTGCGGTGTGGCATATTTCGATTTTTATTTGATTCACAATGTTTGCGAGGCCAACATTGACGCTTATTTGGATGAACACTACGGTATTTTGAAATATTTGCTCAAACAAAAAGAAGCCGGCCGGATCCGGCATCTCGGCTTTTCGGCGCACGGCAGTTACGATGTGATGAAACGTTTCCTTGACGCCTGCGGCGAACATATGGAATTTTGCCAGATTCAGTTGAATTATTTGGATTGGACGTTTCAGGACGCGAAAGCAAAAATGGATTTGTTGAATGAATACCAACTTCCGGTTTGGGTGATGGAACCCTTGCGCGGCGGCCAATTGGCAACGCTTTCCGAAGAAAACACAACCCAATTGAAAGCGCTGCGACCGGAAGAAACAATTCCGGCATGGGCGTTCCGGTTCCTCCAGTCCGTTCCAAACATCACACTCGTGTTGGCCGGTTCATCCAATTTTGAACAACTGCAGGAAAACATTCACACATTTGAAACTGAAAAACCGTTGACGGCCCAAGAGTTCGAGACTTTGTTGACCATGGCCGGCGAAATGGTGAGCAAGACTGTGCTTCCCTGCACCGAATGCCGCTATTGCGTCTCCCACTGCCCCCAAGAACTCGATATTCCAAACCTGCTTTCCCTTTACAATGAACATTGCTTTACCGGCGGCGGCTTCATCGCGCCGATGGCATTGGCGGCGCTGCCGAAAGAAAAACAGCCCGGCGCCTGTACAGCCTGTCAAAGCTGCGAATCCGTTTGTCCGCAGCAGATCAAAATTTCAGAAGCCATGGCTGATTTTTCATCAAAAATGAAATCATAAAACACAAAAGACCATAGAAGAGGTAGCTCATGAGTAAAAATATTCTCATTTAATGAATGAAATTTGAGAATGGAGACAAATTATTTAAAATAACAGTCAGCCAAGGGATTTCAAAATTTCATTCAATCCCGTTTCATTCAAATTCGTATTTGCTAAAACAACTGCTTTCGGATTGATTTGTAAAACGCTTTCCTGAATCATGTCAACAACGTTTGCGTCAACCAAATCAATTTTGTTCAACACGACGACTTCCGACACTTGAATTTGATCAAACGTGACCTTTCGTTTCTCTTTGACATTTTTAAAGAAAGAAGAGGCGTCAATAAATGTGATCAACGGCGCAAAATCGTATTCTTCGCCGCCTTGTTTGGTGGCCGCCAATTTCAATTCTTCGCGAACCACAAGCGGCGATACCGTTTCTTTGGGTTCGATGAACAAAATATCCGGATGCGCCTTGTCAACCAACTGCGCGACCGACGTCGTAATCGCGGCTTTTAGATTGCACGTCACGCAAGCCATCGTCACTTCTTTCGTATCGATATCGTACCCAAAAAGGTCGCCGCCGATATCGACCTCGCCGGCCTCGTTCACCAGAACGGCGACCGTTTTGCCGGCCTCGGCGAAATGTTTGCCCAAGGATTGAATAGCTGTCGATTTCCCGCTGCTGAGAAAACCGCCAATGATTATGATTTTCATCAGAACTCACCGATTATAATTTGTTTTTCTATCATTTAATCTTTTCAGTTTTGTTTTCACCGTATATTTTAAATAAAAGAAAAACCACTAGTACTTCCCTTAAACAAACTTATTTCACGTGCCAACGTGGCAGAGCGGCTATGCGTTCGCCTGCAGAGCGAATATATTTCGGTTCGAATCCGGACGTTGGCTTTTTCTTTTTTAAAAATTAAACCGATGAACTTTGTTTTTGTATTTTTATTGTTTTTTATTTTTGTGATTCTGAATAAATCAATAAAAAAAGCCGGCATCAAAATTGATGCCGGCTTTGTTTTTTCATATGACTTTATTTTTCTTTGGATCGATTTTTCCGTTGTCACCATCGATTTCACATTTTGGGTTGACCCGGGAAGTATTTGTTATACAAATAAATCGCCGGCGTCAAAACCAATGTTAAAAGCGTTGGCAACAAAACCCACCAATCGCTCAGATGACAGTAGTATTGATAGAACCAGGCCGCTGAAACCACAGCCGCCAGAATCATAACCAACAAAACAATCCACCACTTGTTGTCAAGACCAGCTTTGTCCATGCTGATGATCGGCCGTTTGAATTTCTTGACCAAAAAGCCGGCTTGAACGATCATTAAAACCGCCAGCAGCGCATACAGCCACCACCAGTGGAAAACCTTACAGGCGCCGGCATCCGGATCGTTCGGAATCGTCAGCGTGTAAACGCCGCCGTTGTTAGTCAACTTATATCCGTCGACCGGCTGAAGGGTTAAATCTTCATTGACCGTGACTTTAATACCGCCGTCAACCGGTTTGTATCCGCTCGGCGCCTGCGTTTCATAGATGGTGTACGTGGTGCCGTGCGTCAGATAAATCCGCTCAGTATGGCCGGATCGGTTGGTTTTGTAAATCATTTGCGGGGTGAACGAATTGCCGTCCCGGTCCCGAATTTCAAACGTCGCCGACAGTTTTTTGGACGTATTGGTACTGTCCACTTTTTCCAAAATCAACTCGGCGCCCGAACCGCTGTTTTCATAACCTTTTGTTTGGACGGTTGTGTTGTTGATGGTGGCATTTCCGCCGCCGCCCCCGCCCCCGCCGCCACCGGCCGGAACCGTCACCGTTGCGGTGGCAGATCTGAGAATTCCGGCGGCAGCGTCATCATAATCGTTTGTCGAATCATCTTTGATAACCGCCATATTACTGTACGTTTTCACATCGGAACCGTAGCTGACGTTGTAATAGAATGTTGCCGAGTTTCCGGAATTTAAAGTTAAGATACCGCCGGAATATTGCCCGCCGACTCTTTGGGCGGATGCGTTTTCCAGCAAATTGTTCGTGCTTTTGTCCAGATAAACGGTTGCCGCATCTGTTCCGTCAATTTGGTCTGCAACACGGTCCAGATCTGCTTGACCGGCCATTTTGTTTATGACCGTCACTTTGTAATAAGCCGTCCCACCGCCTTTCGGCAGATCCAGATTTTTCACCCAAGTTGAATTGTCGCGGCTGACCTCTTTTTTGATAAAAAGACCGGTTGAAAGCGTTGGCGTATTAAACGGAACGTATCCGATCTTTTGGGTCACACCGATTCCCGAATAAACAACGGTCGAGTTCGGAGAATCGAGGTGGTGCGGTGCAACATAACCGGCATAGCTCTTGTTGTCCCAGCCGACATGTAAATGGTCGCCGGCCGGAATAGTATTGCTGTTTGAGTCCAATTTGGGTGTAATTTTGTACTTAATCACATATTGGGCGGATTCAGAAGTCAGAGAATCTGTCGGTGAATACGGCGCTTTTCCGAAATTGATGGAGATATTGCCATCCAAGAAATCAACATCTGATCCGACTTTGTAATCTGAAAACGTTGTAAGCGAACTGGACCCCAATTTATATTCGATGGTCAGGGAACCCGGAACATAGTCAAACAAAGCCGTGTTGATTGTATCATTCACGGTGAAATCATCAATCGGCGCATAGAAATTAAGTGATGATTGGATGGCGTTTCGAATGGCGGTTTGAATGGCTTGAGTATCTGACGTTCCTTGCTCTATTTTGTAAATATAATCAAAGGATGAAACGTTTTCAAAAGATTTTATGACATTCACAGAAGGGGTACCGTTTGTTTCGCTCATTTGGATACCAACGACATAAATCACTGCATTTCCCTTGGCCGGATCTTTAATAGCGTCAGCAACCTTTTCACACGCCTCGTGAGCATATTGAATATCAGACGGATGAGCCGCCTCGCCGATATAACCGGTAACATTTTTGATATTTCCAAAATTGGCCGGATCAATGATTTTGTGGTTGATATTATGTAGAGCGGACCCGGATTCAGAAACTTGTTTTGAATCATCGTCGATATAAAAACGATTGGCATCGCCGTCTGTTATTAAAACCACAACACGATGATTCTGGCTGCTGCTTGGAAACTTCGTCGAATCATTTAACATTTCATAAGCCGCTTTCAATCCGGACTGCGTGTTGGTATCACGAGCCAGCGGAAGCGCATCCACCGAGTCATTGAATTTTTTAAGTACGTCACTCGGATTGCCAGAATCAGCAACCATGGAATAGTTAACTTTATAGTAGGTGTAATCGCTTTCAAAAATTGTAAATTCCGTTTGAGAAGGATCGGCGCTAACTCCTGCCAAAATCGACTGGTTAATCGCTTGATATGTCAAATTGCTTGAACCACCCGGATAGATGCCGGAATCATCCACAAAATTTGTACCTGCGTATTGGTTAGGAAAAGTATTTGGCGCGTAGAGCAACGAAGCATTAAATTGAAGACCGCCGCTTTCAAGAGGAATAAAAACGTCTCTGCTATATGGAATAATGGTCACCGTTGAATTCTTATTGGCTGTCCATATTTCGTTAGATGCATTTTTAATTGCGGATTGAGCTAATTCCAGCCTTGTTTTTCCATCAATTGCATTTTCGGCCTTTGCCATGCTGTTTGTGACATCATAAACAAAAATAAAATCAATTGCAGGAGGAGGATAATAGACAAACTCAGCCGGCTTAACATCCAATGTTAATGTGACTTCTGATTCCAGCTGACCGCCATGATCGGCAAGATCGGTCGCATCTTTATTGATAACGACCAAATTTTCCAAATCATAATTGTGATTTGGAGCGGTATAATTTCCATTATCTTTAACGGTAATGATACCCGAACTGACCGGCCCGTTCAAATCATACCCACCAATCGCTGTTGGATTTTGAGTTCCGGGCCCTTGTTCCAAACAAGCCGCCGACGTCATTCCCGTGTTATGTCCATCGACAACAATTTGAACGCTTGCCGCCGCCACCGGCGTCAACAATAAAATCAAAATAAAAAGCAAAGACAACCCTTTCTTGAAAAAATTCATCTTCCCAACTCATAATATTTTTGAAACTGCCATGAAAATATAGACCAGTTGAATAAAATTATATTTTCCGTATATTTTATGATAATAACCCCATATAGATATATAAATCTTAAGATTTAATAATATTATAACAGATCGAAAATAACATTGTAAGCGGATGGCTTCAGAGAGGAAAAAATAATAAAAAAATAGAAAATCTTTACAGAATAACAAATTGAAAAGAAAAGGTAAGATATAACAAATAAAAACGATTTGAAAAATACGAAACACAAAACCAAAAAAGAATTAAAGATTGATTAAAGGTCCGAATCGTTGCCGTCTTTCAGCCGCCAAACGAAATCGCCGCCGGAAAGATACTTTTCAACAATTCCTTTTTCTTCAAAAGTCTTCAGCCGCGGCATCACTTTCGCGGGCGCGTAACCGGTTTCATGGCAAATATCGGCGGCCGTCATGCCGTCTTTCAAGAGCCGGAACAAGATGTCCAAATCAATGTTATCCTGTGACAACTGCGTTGCGTAGTGAATAAAAGAATTCATCAGCCTGTTTTTCCGGACGTCCAGCTCTTTCTGCCGGAAAGACAGCTCCCGCTGCTCTTCTAAAACAGCGTCAATATCGCGCTGAACCTGATGAATCTGAGAGAGGAAAAAACCCTCCCGGCTTTTGAGCAAGTCGTCCGCCCCTTTCTCAAAAATCTCCGAATCGCCTGTTGTTTTGAAAATATATTCAGGCTCGGCACCCGAATGTTCATTTTCAATTTTGGTTCCGTTTTCAATTCCGGAATCCTTTAAAATGTCCGTGCTGTCCGCATCAAAAAATTCTCCCGGATAAACCGGTGTGGGAAAAGAGGATTCCAAGAAAATGACCGGCGTCGACGCGAGCATCGGAATGCGCGGCGTCCGCTTCAAATAACGGCGGCGCTGAATTCTTTGGCTCGGATTGTTGAACGCCACGGACAAAGAATACGTCGGCTCGCTCGGCATTTCAAAATCCGACCGGCTGACTTGAACGGAATAAGAATAAGGAGACACGAAAACTTCAAGGCGCATGCTGCGCGAAATATTGTAATACTTGCGGCGCTGGCTATCCACGCTGCTTTCAATCAGGCCGGCTTCTTCCAAAAGATTGAGATGGCCGAGAACCGCTTTGGGCGCCACGCCGATCCGGCCGGTGATTTCATTCACATAAAACGGACGGTCGGCGAGAAGCGCTAAAATTTTACGCCGGTTCTCATTGCCCAAAAGGTCCAAAACCTCGGACGGATCCATTTTCTCTGCCTCCTGTTTATGAATGAAATGATGAATAAAAAATAGATAATTAATAGATAATAACAGATGATAGTAGATAACCTGTTGCTGTTACTCTTTCTGTTCTTTGGGCGTATGCTGTTCCACCGCAACGCCCGCCTCGTTAAAGAATCCCATGGAATTCGGATCCGGATACGAATTTAAGAAGACGACGCGTTTGATGCCGGCATTGATAATCATTTTCGTGCACAAAATACACGGCTGGTGCGTGCAGTAAAGCGTTGCGCCCGACGTCGGAATCCCGTGAAGCGCCGCCTGAATGATCGCGTTTTGTTCGGCGTGAACCGCCCGGCACTTCTCATGCATGGTTCCGGACGGAATATTTTGCTCGGCCCGAAGACATCCGATGTCTAAACAGTGAGATAAACCACGTGGTGCGCCGTTGTATCCGGTTGTCAAAATATGGTTGTCCCGAACGATCACAGCTCCCACGCGGTTTCTCAAACACGTCGACCTTTTGGCGACCGTTTGGGAAATTTCAACATAATAATCATCAATGGAAAGCCTTTCTGTCATGAATAGACAAATAGAGGACAATATATATAAGTTTCATCTGAAGACAAAACAAAGGCAATCCCGCAAAAAATCTAAAAAAAGAAACTCTAAAAAATTAAATTATCCGGTTAAAAAAATGAAAAAACAATAACGAAAAGTAGAAATAAGATTAACAAATAGAAAATCAAAACCTTTCAAAAAAATAATGTCCGTCGACTCGGTCTTTTTCATCAAAGTTTCCCCGGTCCGCAAAAAGCCGGAAACCGCAATTGAAAATGATACGTGAAAGTTGAAAAAAGCCGGCGAAAGCTCAGAAGATTAAGACAGAATAAAAAATTAATCTGAAGAAGGCAAGATATATGGCGCTCGAACTCTACAACTACCTTCATCCGTTTGTGGAAAAAACGGACAACAAGAAATTAATCGCCATACCGCTGGCGGTTTTAGCACTGGCAATTATTATCATTCTTTTTACAACCGTCAAAACCGGATATCCGGTGGCTCTTGGGATGGACTTCGTGGGCGGCACTCAGTTTTCATTCACCACAAGCCTTTCCGAATCTCAAATTGAAGAAATGTTCTCGGATTATCCGTTGGACGAAGTCCGGACCAGCGGCAACCGCATGATCGTTCAATTCGGACAGATGGCGGACGAAGACCTTGAAAATATTGAAAAGCTGATATATGGTAATTCGGCGTTTTCAAACGTTGAAGAAAAGCAGGTGGCGCCGGTTTACAGCGAGCAGCTTCAGAAAACCGCCTTTTTGGCCATTATTTTATCATTCATCGGCATGGCCGTCGTCGTCACCATTCTGTTCCGAAAAGTTGTTCCGGCCGGCGCCGTCATTATATCCGCCGTTTCCGACATCCTGGTCCCGGTGGCATTCATGGACCTGTTCGGCATTGAACTGACGCTCGGAACGGTTGCCGCTCTTTTGATGCTCATCGGCTATTCGGTCGACAGCGATATTTTGCTGACCAACAAAGTGCTCAAACGCTCCGGAAACCTCAACGACAAAATATCAAGCGCCATGCGGACCGGCCTTTTAATGACATCGACGACCGCAGCCGCCTTTTTGGTCATGTATTTGGTGTCCACGTACCTGCACTACATTGTCCCAAGCGTCCCGCCGATTCCGCTTCTCTCTCAAATTTCACTCATCGTTCTGGTCGGACTGGTGATTGATATCTTCAACACCTGGTTCTTAAACGTCGGTATCCTTCGGGCTTATTTGACCAAAGGCAAGTCCGGCCACCACTACGGCGGCAGCGGCGGAACAAAGCCCAAAGCCGATGCGGTCAGCAAAGCTGAAACCAAAAACACAAGCAGCAATACCAAAAACAGCAATAACAATAACAACAACAATAACAACAACAATCCCAAATCCGGAAAACCAAAATCGAAAGCAAACGGAGGGAAAAACGCATGATTGAAGAAAAAAAGGAAACGCCGCTTTATAAGAATTATAAAGTCATTTTATTGATTCTCGGCCTTCTCATTTCAATTGCTGCGATCGGACCCTGGTATTCCGCCGACGAAGGATTTTACACTCGAATCAGCTATGGGCTCGATATTGAAGGTGGCTCCTGGATTCAATTAAAATTAGACGGCGCCGTCGCCAGCGTTGACGCCAATCCCGAAAACATCGTCTCCAAGATGCTTGAAAACGAATATCCGAACGGTCTCGTCATCGTCGGCTCCAATTTTGATTCGAGCGGAAACGGATCCGTGACATTTACAACAACAGATCCGGTCAATGAAACGCGTCTTGATTACCTCTTCGGAAACGCCACCGTCAAGCAGCGGGGCGCGGACACCGAAGTGACGATTACGGCGTCCAAAGTTTCTTTCATCACCTCCTATCTGTCAACGGCCTACGGCGCCGAAGTGATTCCGTACGCAATTCGCGGCGCCAACGGATACGAATGGGAAATCCGAAAAGCCACAAGTATGGAAGAGTTGACGACGATTATGTCCGCCGCCAACGGAACCATTTTAAAGGACGCGTCCGGAAACCCGTTGTACCGGGACGGAACCACCAAAGAAACCATGCAGACGACCATTGACGTTCTCAACAACAAACTCGGCAACGGTCTCGGCATCAAAGATCTACCGATTCAAGCGGTCGGCGACGAATACATTTTGATTGACTTTGCCGGCGTCGATTTGGCGGAAGCGCGTAAATTGGTCGAAACCCCCGGTAAATTTGAAATCCGGATTCAAGTGGACGCCAACGAAACCGCGCACATCTTGTACGGCGACAGCGTCGTGAGCGTGAACCCGGTCGGTCAAACGCAAGGCGGCCAATGGTATGTGCCGTTCACCTTAAATGAACAGGGCGCTATGGCGCTTCAGCAAGCCGCCATCAAAGCCGGCGCCACCACCGACCCGAACAGCCACAATTTGATCATGCTGCTCGACGACGAAGTGATTTACAGCGCGCCCCTCAGCAGCAGTGCCGCCGCTCAATTGAGAACAGGCCCGATTTATTCCTGGCAGGCGACAACGTCGACGTACGAAGAAGCGAAAGAACTCCAAATTCACCTGCGCGCCGGCGCCCTCCCGGTGAACGTTGAAATCATCGGTTCCGGACAAGTAGACGCCGCCCTTGGCAGCGGATTCTTAAAAGGCGCGATCATCACCGCCTTCTTTGCGATGATCGCCGTGGCGCTTTTGATTTTCAACAAATACCGCCGCCCCGAAATCGTCATTCCGATGGTCGGAACGTCCGTTGCGGAAGTCGTCATGCTTCTCGGATTTGCCGCGCTGGTCGGACAAGAACTGGACTTAGCGTCCATCGCCGGTATCATTGCCGTGATCGGAACAGGCGTCGACCACTTGGTCATCATCACGGAAGAAGTCGTCCATCAGGGAAAAACGCCATCTGAAAAGGTTTATTCTGCCCGTATCGGAAAGGCGTTCATGATCATCTTCGGCGCCGCCGCAACAACCGTTGTTGCCATGACGCCCTTGGTGTTCTTAGGATTCGGCGCCCTGAAAGGATTTGCCGTCGTGACGATCGTCGGTGTTCTCATCGGCGTTTTGATTGCCCGCCCGGCCTACTCCGCCATCCTGAAATATATTTTGACCAAAAAAGGATTGGTGGACGAAGACCTGTCGGAGTAAATTGACTGAACAGATTGCCGGAAAACTCCGGTAATCTTATCAGGTAATCTATAATTAGAAGGCAAACATTCAGTTGAGAACAACATTTTAACAATCAATTGTGAATACAAAAACGAAAAAAGGATGGAAAAGAATGACGGAAAAAGATGTTTGGACACTGAAATACCGCCCAACGGCTTTGGAAGACATTCTCGGAAACCGGCAAACCGTCGCCACGCTGAAAAGTTTGGCGGCGTCCGGATCCCTGCCGCACCTGATCTTATTCGGTCCCGAAAACGCCGGAAAGATGACGGCGGCGCTCGCCCTTTCCAAGGAACTTTACGGGGAAAGCAGCGAACAGAATTTCACGTATTTTAACGCGTCCGACTTTTTTGAGCAGGGAAAGAATTATTTGGTCCGCGACCCGCGCTTTTACCGGATTCTCGGAACAGACGACCCGAAAAAGATTCAAAGAAGCGTCATTACAATTTTTAAAGATATTATCAACGAATATGCAGGCATCGCGCCGATTGACGCGGATTACAAGATCATTTGCATTGATTCGGCCGAATCGCTGACAATGGACGCTCAACATGCGCTGCGCCGGATTATGGAAAAGTATTCCAAAACCTGCCGGTTTATTCTCTCTACCAAAAGCGTCTCTAAACTCATCGCGCCGCTTCGTTCCCGCTGTGTGACGCTCTTTTTCAAATATCCGAATCCGGAAGATTTGGCGGATTATCTGAAAAGTATTGCCGAAAAGGAAAACGTTTCCGTAACGGACGATATTTTCATTGAAATTTCCGAACTGACGAACGGCAATGTGTCCAAATCTCTGGAACTTTTGCAGGCCGGCCTCATCGAAGCCGACGAGATGAACACGCCGCTGACGTCCGGAATGATTAAAATGCAGATGCAGCTGGAAGAAGAAACGGCTTTTAAAGAACTCTTGGACGCCGCCCAAACGGAGAAAGATTTCCTCAAAATCCGCGAAAAATTAGACGCGCTCCTCATCGACGTCGGCTATTCCGGCTCGGAAATATTGGAGCAGATCGCCTGTGTGATCGATGAAAACGAAAAAGATGAAAAGACGGCCGCCCGAAAGATTTTGGCGGTGGCGGACTGCGACAGCCGGCTGATGAACGCTCAAAATGAACGGATCCAATTGGAAAATCTGCTGGCGAATTTTGATTGATTAGTTTTTGTGATTTCATCTTTTCTTTTTTTATAATTTTTTGTTTTATCTTATTCTCAGTTTTTCTTCATATTCCCTTCTTTTTCATTTCATTTTTTTCTTGGCGGCAGCTGCGCGCGCGTTATCGCATTCATTTTTTACAAATTCGAGAAGAGCGGGAGCCCATTTTTATGAAATGAAGAAAAGGGTGGATCATTTAAAATAAAATAATTTGAAAAGAAAGGGATGCTAAAAATACAATTCAACGCCAAAATAATCAGAAAATAAGTCTGAAGAAGTATTTGGAATATAAATTCCAAATACTTCGAGGTTTTAAATAGGTGTTTAGTTTGGAAAGCTTAAAACAGAGGTTTTAATCTTTCAATTCCATTGTATCCGTTTTTTGATGCTTAAATGCTGTAACGTTTTTTTGTTCAAGCATTCGTTTTTAGCAGGGCAATCTAATAGTCATAACCTTATTTAATGTATCGTCCCTTTATTTCATACCTTAGTTTAAAAATTATCGTTAAACAAGAAAACAAAAAGATAATTGTAAAATGATAATTCAATTATAATCATCGAATAAAATAAATAAAAAAAGCATGCGACCTGAATGATCTGCCGTTAACATGAAAAATTAAAAATCATCAAACGGGAAAAATGTAAAAATAAGGTGTTTAAACGGAAATATGGTTTAAAAAAAATAAAATTAAAATGAAATATGGTTTAAACGAAAATAAGATTAAAACCTGCATTCAACGGAGAAATGCATAATTCCGAAAAATAGAAGTGGGTGTTTACCTTCCTATTTTTGCCCAAAGGAAGTAACACCCGTGAACCAAACCATCTCCGAGTATAAAAAATATAGTCATCTCACATTGAATGAACGCATTCGAATTGAAACCTTTTCAAGACTTGGTGTCAGCCA
>NZ_JAWDKD010000030.1:0-4463 GCF_032714475.1 Methanolapillus africanus
AGTTGCGGAAAACGGAACAAGTAAAACCTGTATTGTTAGAAACAGTTGCAGAAAACGGAACAAATAAAACCTGTATTGTTAGAAGCAGTTGCGGAAAACGGAACAAGTAAAACCTGTATTGTTAGAAACAGTTGCGAAAAACGGAACAAGTAAAACCTGTATTGTTAGAAACAGTTGCGGAAAACGGAACAAGTAGAAACTGTATTTTCAGAAACAGAAGAACAAACGGCAAAACGAAAAAATGATGCCGTTTGTATTGAAAAATAGAAGTCAAGGATCGTTTTTGTTTATTTCCAAAATTGGTACCACTTCTTTTTCGCCGCCGTCTGAGAGTCCGGCTTCGGTTCTTCTTGTTTGTTCAAGTCAGCCGGCACCGCATTTTCGCTTGCGCCGCCCGCCGCGTCGTCCAAATTGCCGGCACCCGGTTTTTCAGTTGGCGTTTGCGATTTGAATTTAGGTTCAGGTTCTGTTTTTGACTCAGGTTTCGAGGACTCAATTTCCGGCTTTTTTGCATTTTCAATCAGCGGCTGCACTTGAAGCATGTACGCCTGGTGAATCCGAATCAGTTCTTCGTAATTTCGATTGGAAGCGGCCAGTTGATCTTTGAGATCGGAAATATGGCGGCGCTGAACTTCGATGATGTTGTTGTCGATTTCCCGCTGAACGGCTAATTCTTCGCGTTTCCGGAGACCGGAATAGTATTCGGCAAGAGCGATTGAAACAACTTCGTCCGGCTGTTTCTCGGATTCGATTTTGGTTTTTAAGTCGTCCGGCAGCCGGAAATTCACGTTGGCTTTGCCGATTTTTTTCACCGATTTGCCGATTTTTTCAAGATTTCCGCGCTTGGCATCCGCTTTTTCAAATTTCATTTTTTTGGAACTTTTTTGAGAATTATTTTTTAAATTTTTTTCTTTATTTTGAGACATGGCAAAACCCCCCCGTTATGATTTTAAAGTCCGGCTTCTTCGATGATTTTTGAAATGCGTTCGTGGAAGAACTTGCGGTCCATTTTTGTCCAAACGTCGCGGAATTTGAACAGCAGCGTTTCAATTTCTTCTTCCCGATATGTTTTATAGGCCGACAATTCCGATAAAACGGATTCAAAAGCCGCCGTTTCGTTGTCATCGCTGCCGCCGCCACCTTTTTCGGTTTCAATTTTCAGTTTCATTTCCTCAATGCGGCGGACATAATTTTCAATTACCTCAACGGCAACGACCGCGTCGTGGAAGTCACCCAAAATGTCCTGAAGTTCCTTGAACTCCTTCGTGAGCTTGACGGCGGTTTCGCCCAAACCGTCCTTGAAAAAGTCCAGCGTGTACCGGAAATTTTTGGCGGCAATCCGCAGGCGGTGGAGTTTGTCAATGTAAATGAACGGCCCGTCCATCCATTCGTGGTAAGCGGTAATGCCGGCGGCTTTTTCATACAAAACCTGCGGCAGCACGTCCGCGACGCGCGACGGAGCAACGTCGCCTTTTTTATTGATCTGCGGCGTCCCGATATAATCGCATTTGGTCAACGTCTTTTGGATTTCAGTCTTGAAACCCGAATATTCGGCCGAATTCAAATAAGAAATGACATGTTCGTGCGCTTTTTCCTTATCATTCGCCACCAGTTCAAAGAAAATGTCGAGACGCGACGGCGGAATTTGCGCGTTTTTCAAATAAACGTCAGTCTTTTCCAAAAGAACATCCAAATCGCGCGACTCTCCGAGCGGCGCCAATGTCTTTTTGAGGCTGTCCTCGGTTTTTAAAATCCATTCCGGATCTAAAAATTCGTAGAAAATCGTGATGGACGACCGCATCTTCCGAAGCGCGACGCGCATGTCGTGAACCGCTTCGATATCAACACCCTCGATGACGCCGGGCTCGCACTTAACGACCTCGGCCATTTGCGTCAAAAATATTTTTTCGGACGCGTTCGCCATCATGTCGTTTAAAGAAACCTTGCCGGACTTAATTTTGTCTTTTTCCTTTGCGTTTTCGTCATCGTCATCCGCCGCGGCGCCGATTCGGATAAACCGGACCGGAATTCCGAAAACAAAACGGAAAAGAGCGGACCATCTTCTTTTTGGCTTCGTTTTTTTGTCGGACGTGTAATAAATTTCAATGAATTTTTCAAGTTCCACCGCGGTCTCATGAATGATAAATTGTTCATTTCCGGCACTGTCAACACTGAATTTGTATTCAATATCGTCAAACGTCTGCCCGGTTTCAGAAACAACCGACTCTTCGATTTCAATATCGACTTCAGCATCAATTTCAGTATCTATTTCAGCATCAATTTCAGCATTGATTTTAAGATCGATCTCAACATCGGATTCCGCATAAGATTCGGCATCATTCCCGATATCATATACAATATCAAAGTCCATTTGAAGGTCAGCGTCAGAACCAATATCAATTTCAGGCGTCAGATCCGTTTCCGGTTCAATCTCAACGCCGTCATCTTCTGTTTCCAAATTCAATTCAAAATATTCATCCGACTCCTCAATCGTATTTCTTTCAACGTAAGCGATTTCCCGAATGCTGGCGCTTTCTTTTTCCAGCCGGTTGACGATTTGTAAAAACGAAGCGCTGACAAGCGCTTTTCTTTGAAGAGCGGGCGGCACGAAATAGCCGGCGCTTTGGATGGCGTTTCGGATGCTGCCGAGGGACGGATTTTGAATATTTTCAAGAACGAATACCAAACCCATCATTTTGAGATCGTTGAGCGTCATGCCTTTGAGCGGATGTGTGAGAACGATGTCTTTGGTGATGTTTGAGTTTCTCTCGATTGAAATTCCTTTGCCGACGCCGCTGAGAACGGCCAAATTTTTCAAAATCTTTTCCGAATGCGTTTTTTTGTCGGCGGGCGTGTCTTCTTTTTCCTGACCGCTTGCAAAAAATTCGGCGAAATAAGACATGTTTTCAGCACGGGATTTTCCGAAACGGACGTCGGAAACATCGGCGCCGTAGGACGTCGTCAGCTCGTCGGCCGTCCAAATTTTGCCGTCCGAAATTGGTTTTTGTAAATAATACGCCGGATTCTCGTCGCTTTCAAACACGAACGGGAACATAGACAGGCGGGACAGCAGAAAAGTCCGGTAAAGTTGCGTGATCTCTTCCAGCGTCGTATTAAATTTCAAAGCCGCAAAACTGACGGCAAGACCGCTGTCAAGAGCCAACAAAACAGACGCTTGGGTTTTGAAAATATCCGGCAAGCCGGAATCGGCGTCAGAACCGGAGCCGAAGCCGGAATCGGAATCAAAGCCGCTGTCGGCGCCGAACAGACCGTTTTTCCCGAAATAATCGAAAAAGTCGGTTTCATAATTTTTTTCGCAAATCTGAATCAAGGCAGCCTTTTCAGACGGCAGCAAAAAGTTGGTGCACGCCGAATCAAAAGAGTTTTCATCGCCGGCGTCCATCGAATAGTTCCGATTTTCAAAGGCGGGATTGACCCGGCCGTCGATTTTGTCGCGGTTGAAATAAAGAATCAAGCTGCGCTCGAATTTAGATAAATAATTTGTCCGGATATTGTTTTGAACCAACGGCTCCGATTTCAGCGCGTCCGCAAATTCTCTTAAAGATTTCTCCGTGCCGCTTTTGAGTTCAATTTCCAATTCAAAGAACGTGTGTTTTTGACCGAAAAGTTCCAAATAAACGCAATCAACTGCCATTTCCGCTAAAAACGGTTCCGAGCCGGTGTTCGTTCGGCCGGCTTCATTGTAACGAACATTTCGAAACAGCCGCTCCTGTTCGATCGAAAGAACCGGCACCAAATCAAAATCGCCGACGGCAAACATTATTTTTTTCAAAAAATCAGGATTGTCAATATCCTTAACGGTGGACCCTTTCGGCAATTTTTGTTTGGCTTCCATTCGTTTGTGAACGCCGTCGACATACCCGCCCAGGCTTTTGAGCGTCCATTCGACGCCGTCCGCGCCGGCTTCCTCCCGCGCGCGCAAATAGTAACCGACGGACAAAAGCAGAAAGTCATCCGTATCGTAAAACGTATCCGAAAAAAGAACCGGATTTCCGGTTTCAATGACAAAAGAACCCGTTTTTGGAATTGTTTTTAAAAAATTATGTGTTTCCGGCTTTAAAACACCGAATTTGTATTCAATTTCCATGTCCTTCCTTCCATTTAGTGTGTTGTTAACGTTTTTGCGGCAAAACAACCGTGATCGATTTTTATTTTTTTTATTTATATTTTATTTAAGTAAGACTCTGTTTCTGTATAAATAGCCACCGAAAATGCCTGTTTCAAAATAAAAAATACAAAAAAAAAGAGAAACGGAAAACGGATATTAAAAATTCACGAAACAATCCAAAGACAGGTGAAAGGATAAGAATTAAAAAAGGGTCATGATAAGAATAGAGGATTTTCTCTGATAATTTCCAGGATTTTCAGATATAAATTCTCATTCCTATAATTGTACCTAAATTCACATTCTTTTAAGTAAAGATTAAAATATCTTTTATCAA
>NZ_JAWDKD010000031.1:0-1361 GCF_032714475.1 Methanolapillus africanus
GGTAGCGTCGGCAGTTGTGTAACCGGCAGATGTGGCACCGGAGATGTCAGTGAACGTTGTGTTGTCTGCAGATTCTTGCCACTGGTAACCGTTTGCATTCGTTGCGACAACGCTGAAAGTTGCGTTTCGTCCGATTGAAATGTTCTTGTCAGCAGGTTGGGTTGTGATTGAGATCGCATCTGTTGCACTGAGAACAGTCAACTTGGCAGAGTTGGAAGTCAGCTCGTCGCCGTTGGTTCCGGCAATCACGACTCTGAAGTAAGTCATGCCGGCAGCGGTAGCATCAGCAGTTGTGTAACCGGCCGATGTGGCACCGGAGATGTCAGTGAATGTTGTATTATCTGCGGATTCCTGCCATTGATAACCGTTTGCATTCGTTGCAGTCACACTGAACGTTGCATTTTGACCGATTGAAATGTTCTTGTCAGCCGGTTGAGTTGTGATTGAGATCGCATCCGTTGCGCTCAAGACCGTCAACTTGGCAGAGTTGGAGGTCAACTCGTCACCGTTGGTTCCGGCAATCACGACTCTGAAGTAAGTCATACCGGCAACGGTAGCATCGGCGGTTGTGTAACCGGCAGATGTGGCGCCGGAGATGTCCGTGAACGTTGTGTTGTCTGCGGATTCCTGCCATTGATAACCGTTTGCGTTCGTTGCGACAACGCTGAACGTTGCGTTTTGACCGATTGAAATGTTCTTGTCAGCCGGTTGAGTTGTGATTGAAATCGCATCCGTTGCACTGAGAACAGTCAACTTGGCAGAGTTGGAAGTCAACTCGTCGCCGTTGGTTCCGGCAATCACGACTCTGTAGTAAGTCATGCCGGCAGCGGTAGCGTCGGCAGTTGTGTAACCGGCAGATGTGGCACCGGAGATGTCAGTGAACGTTGTGTTGTCTGCAGATTCTTGCCACTGGTAACCGTTTGCATTCGTTGCGACAACGCTGAAAGTTGCGTTTTGTCCGATTGAAATGTTCTTGTCAGCAGGTTGGGTTGTGATTGAGATCGCATCTGTTGCACTGAGAACAGTCAACTTGGCAGAGTTGGAAGTCAGCTCGTCGCCGTTGGTTCCGGCAATCACGACTCTGAAGTAAGTCATGCCGGCAGCGGTAGCATCAGCAGTTGTGTAACCGGCCGATGTGGCACCGGAGATGTCAGTGAATGTTGTGTTGTCCGCGGATTCTTGCCATTGGTAACCGTTTGCATTTGTTGCAGTCACACTGAACGTTGCGTTTTGACCGATTGAAATGTTCTTGTCAGCCGGTTGAGTTGTGATTGAAATCGCATCCGTTGCACTGAGAACAGTCAACTTGGCAGAGTTGGAAGTCAACTCGTCGCCGTTGGTTCCGGCAATCACGACTCTGT
>NZ_JAWDKD010000032.1:0-7018 GCF_032714475.1 Methanolapillus africanus
GTGATTGTTACAGCGTCGCTTGTGCTCACAACAGTCAATGTTGCGGCATTCGATTCCTTAACATCGCCTTGTGTGCCGGTGATCACAACTCTGAATTGAGTTTGATCATCTGCCAGAACGGTTGCAGGCGTGGTGTAACTGTCAGACGTCGCACTTGAAATGTCGCTGAACGTGGCGCCGCTGTCAGTGGATTTCTGCCACTGGTAAGAAGCAGCGTTGTTCGCAGTAACACTGAAGGTGGCCGTTTCGCCTTCAACCACGATTTGGCTGACAGGCTGCGCGGTGATTGTTACAGCGTCGCTTGTGCTCACAACAGTCAATGTTGCGGCATTCGATTCCTTAACATCGCCTTGTGTGCCGGTGATCACAACTCTGAATTGAGTTTGATCATCTGCCAGAACGGTTGCAGCAGTTGTGTAACTGTCTGAAATCGCACTTGAAATGTCGCTGAACGTGACGCCGCTGTCAGTGGATTTTTGCCACTGGTAAGAAGCAGCGTTGTTTGCACCCACGTTGAATGTTGCTGTTTCGCCTTCAACCACGATTTGGCTGACAGGCTGCGTTGTGATTGTTACGGCGTCGCTTGTGCTCACAACAGTCAATGTTGCGGCATTCGATTCCTTAACATCGCCTTCTGTACCAGTGATCACAACTCTGAATTGAGTTTGGTCATCGGCCAGAACGGTTGCAGCAGTTGTGTAACTGTCAGACGTCGCACTTGAAATGTCGCTGAACGTGACGCCGCTGTCAGTGGATTTCTGCCACTGATAAGAAGCAGCATTGTTTGCAGCAACATTAAAGGTGGCTGTTTCGCCTTCAACCACGATTTGGCTGACAGGCTGCGTTGTGATTGTTACGGCGTCGCTTGTACTCACAACAGTCAATGTTGCAGCATTCGATTCCTTAACATCGCCTTCTGTACCGGTGATCACAACTCTGAATTGAGTTTGGTCATCGGCCAGAACGGTTGCAGCAGTTGTGTAACTGTCAGACGTTGCACTTGAAATGTCGCTGAACGTGACGCCGCTGTCAGTGGATTTCTGCCACTGGTAAGAAGCAGCGTTGTTTGCAGCCACATTGAAGGTGGCTGTTTCGCCTTCAACAACGATTTGGCTGACAGGCTGCGTCGTGATTGAAATCGCATCCGTTGCGCTCAAGACCGTCAACTTGGCAGAGTTGGAAGTCAACTCGTCGCCGTTAACACCGGCAATCACGACTCTGTAATAAGTCATACCGGCAGCGGTGGCGTCAGCAGTTGTGTAACTGCTTGCGGTTGCACCGGAGATGTCCGTGAACGTTGTATTATCTGCAGATTCCTGCCATTGATAGCCGTTTGCGTTCGTTGCAGTCACACTGAACGTTGCATTTTGACCGATTGAAATGTTCTTGTCAGCCGGCTGTGTTGTGATTGAAATCGCATCCGTTGCACTGAGAACAGTCAACTTGGCAGAGTTGGAAGTCAGCTCGTCGCCGTTAACACCGGCAATCACGACTCTGTAGTAAGTTACACCGGCAGCGGTGGCATCAGCGGTTGTGTAACCGGCAGATGTGGCACCGGAGATGTCCGTGAACGTTACGTTGTCCGCGGATTCCTGCCATTGGTAACCGTTTGCGTTCGTTGCAGTCACACTGAAAGTTGCATTTTGACCGATTGAAATGTTCTTGTCAGCCGGCTGTGTTGTGATTGAGATCGCATCTGTTGCGCTCAAGACAGTCAACTTGGCAGAGTTGGAAGTCAGCTCATCGCCGTTAACACCTGCAATCACGACTCTGTAATAAGTCATGCCGGCAGCGGTAGCATCGGCGGTTGTGTAACCGGCTGATGTAGCACCGGAGATGTCCGTGAACGTTGTATTGTCTGCAGATTCCTGCCATTGATAGCCGTTTGCGTTCGTTGCAGTCACGCTGAACGTTGCGTTTTGACCGATTGAAATGTTCTTGTCAGCCGGTTGGGTTGTGATTGAGATCGCATCTGTTGCACTCAAGACAGTCAACTTGGCAGAGTTGGAGGTCAACTCGTCACCGTTAACACCTGCAATCACGACTCTGTAATAAGTCATACCGGCAACGGTGGCATCAGCGGTTGTGTAACCGGCCGATGTGGCACCGGAGATGTCCGTGAACGTTGTGTTGTCCGTGGATTCCTGCCATTGATAGCCGTTTGCATTCGTTGCGGTCACACTGAACGTTGCATTTTGTCCGATTGAAATGTTCTTGTCAGCCGGCTGTGTTGTGATTGAGATCGCATCTGTTGCGCTCAAGACAGTCAACTTGGCAGAGTTGGAAGTCAGCTCATCGCCGTTAACACCGGCAATCACAACTCTGTAATAAGTCATGCCGGCAGCGGTGGCGTCAGCAGTTGTGTAACTGCTTGCGGTTGCACCGGAGATGTCCGTAAACGTTATGTTGTCTGCGGATTCCTGCCATTGGTAACCGTTTGCATTCGTTGCAGTCACACTGAACGTTGCATTTTGACCGATTGAAATGTTCTTGTCAGCCGGTTGGGTTGTGATGGAAATCGCATCCGTTGCACTGAGAACAGTCAACTTGGCAGAGTTGGAAGTCAACTCGTCCCCGTTAACACCGACAATCACGACTCTGTAATAAGTCATACCGGCAGCGGTAGCATCAGCAGTTGTGTAACTGCTTGCGGTTGCACCGGAGATGTCAGTGAATGTTGTATTGTCTGCGGATTCTTGCCATTGGTAACCGTTTGCATTTGTTGCAGTCACACTGAACGTTGCATTTTGACCGATTGAAATGTTCTTATCAGCCGGTTGAGTTGTGATGGAAATCGCATCCGTTGCACTCAAGACAGTCAACTTGGCAGAGTTGGAAGTCAGCTCATCACCGTTAACACCGGCAATCACGACTCTGTAATAAGTCATACCGGCAGCGGTGGCGTCAGCGGTTGTGTAACCGGCCGATGTGGCACCGGAGATGTCAGTGAACGTTATGTTGTCTGCGGATTCCTGCCATTGGTAACCGTTTGCATTCGTTGCAGTCACACTGAACGTTGCATTTTGTCCGATTGAAATGTTCTTGTCAGCCGGTTGCGTTATGATTGAGATCGCATCCGTTGCACTGAGAACAGTCAACTTGGCAGAGTTGGAGGTCAACTCGTCGCCGTTGGTTCCGGCAATCACGACTCTGTAATAAGTCATACCGGCAGCGGTAGCGTCAGCAGTTGTGTAACCGGCTGATGTGGCACCGGAGATGTCCGTGAATGTTGTGTTGTCTGCGGATTCCTGCCACTGGTAACCGTTTGCATTTGTTGCGACAACGCTGAACGTTGTATTTTGTCCGATTGAAATGTTCTTGTCAGCCGGTTGCGTTGTGATGGAAATCGCATCTGTTGCACTGAGAACAGTCAACTTGGCAGAGTTGGAAGTCAACTCGTCCCCGTTAACACCTGCAATCACGACTCTGTAATAAGTCATGCCGGCAGCGGTGGCGTCAGCGGTTGTGTAACCGGCTGATGTGGCACCGGAGATGTCCGTGAACGTTGTGTTGTCTGCGGATTCCTGCCATTGATAGCCGTTTGCATTTGTTGCAGTCACACTGAACGTTGCATTTTGACCGATTGAAATGTTCTTGTCAGCCGGTTGGATTGTGATGGAAATCGCATCCGTTGCACTGAGAACAGTCAACTTGGCAGAGTTGGAAGTCAGCTCGTCCCCGTTAACACCTGCAATGACCACTCTGTAATAAGTCATACCGGCAACGGTAGCATCGGCGGTTGTGTAACCGGCAGATGTGGCACCGGAGATGTCCGTAAACGTTACGTTGTCTGCAGATTCCTGCCATTGATAGCCGTTTGCATTCGTTGCGGTCACACTGAACGTTGCATTTTGACCGATTGAAATGTTCTTGTCAGCCGGTTGGGTTGTGATTGAGATCGCATCCGTTGCACTGAGAACAGTCAACTTGGCAGAGTTGGAGGTCAACTCGTCGCCGTTGGTTCCGGCAATCACGACTCTGTAATAAGTCATACCGGCAGCGGTAGCGTCAGCGGTTGTGTAACCGGCTGATGTAGCACCGGAGATGTCCGTAAACGTTATGTTGTCTGCGGATTCCTGCCACTGGTAACCGTTTGCATTCGTTGCAGTCACACTGAACGTTGCGTTTTGACCGATTGAAATGTTCTTGTCAACAGGCTGTGTTGTGATTGAAATCGCATCCGTTGCACTGAGAACAGTCAACTTGGCAGAGTTGGAAGTCAACTCGTCGCCGTTGGTTCCGGCAATCACGACTCTGTAATAAGTCATACCGGCAGCGGTGGCGTCAGCAGTTGTGTAACTGCTTGCGGTTGCACCGGAGATGTCAGTGAATGTTGTATTGTCTGCGGATTCTTGCCATTGGTAACCGTTTGCATTTGTTGCAGTCACACTGAACGTTGCATTTTGACCGATTGAAATGTTCTTATCAGCCGGTTGAGTTGTGATGGAAATCGCATCCGTTGCACTCAAGACAGTCAACTTGGCAGAGTTGGAAGCCAACTCGTCGCCGTTAACACCGGCAATCACGACTCTGTAATAAGTCATGCCGGCAGCGGTAGCGTCAGCAGTTGTGTAACCGGCTGATGTGGCGCCGGAGATGTCCGTGAACGTTGTATTATCTGCGGATTCTTGCCACTGGTAACCGTTTGCATTCGTTGCGGTCACACTGAACGTTGCGTTTTGTCCGATTGAAATGTTCTTGTCAACAGGCTGCGTTGTGATTGAGATCGCATCTGTTGCGCTCAAGACCGTCAACTTGGCAGAGTTGGAAGTCAACTCGTCCCCGTTAACACCTGCAATCACAACTCTGTAATAAGTCATGCCGGCAGCGGTGGCGTCAGCAGTTGTGTAACCGGCCGATGTGGCACCGGAGATGTCCGTGAACGTTGTGTTGTCCGTGGATTCCTGCCATTGATAGCCGTTTGCATTCGTTGCGGTCACACTGAACGTTGCATTTTGTCCGATTGAAATGTTCTTGTCAGCCGGCTGTGTTGTGATTGAGATCGCATCTGTTGCGCTCAAGACAGTCAACTTGGCAGAGTTGGAAGTCAGCTCATCGCCGTTAACACCTGCAATCACGACTCTGTAATAAGTCATACCGGCAACGGTGGCATCAGCGGTTGTGTAACCGGCCGATGTGGCACCGGAGATGTCCGTGAACGTTGTGTTGTCCGTGGATTCCTGCCATTGATAGCCGTTTGCATTCGTTGCAGTCACACTGAAAGTTGCGTTTTGACCGATTGAAATGTTCTTGTCAGCCGGTTGGGTTGTGATTGAAATCGCATCTGTTGCGCTCAAGACAGTCAACTTGGCAGAGTTGGAAGTCAGCTCATCTCCGTTAACACCGGAAATAACCACTCTGTAATAAGTCATGCCGGCAGTGGTAGCATCGGCGGTTGTGTAACCGGCGGATGTGGCACCGGAGATGTCCGTGAACGTTACGTTGTCTGCGGATTCCTGCCATTGGTAACCGTTTGCATTCGTTGCAGTCACACTGAACGTTGCATTTTGACCGATTGAAATGTTCTTGTCAGCCGGTTGGGTTGTGATGGAAATCGCATCTGTTGCACTGAGAACAGTCAACTTGGCAGAGTTGGAAGTCAGCTCGTCCCCGTTAACACCTGCAATGACCACTCTGTAATAAGTCATACCGGCAACGGTAGCATCGGCGGTTGTGTAACCGGCTGATGTAGCACCGGAGATGTCAGTGAACGTTATGTTGTCTGCGGATTCCTGCCATTGGTAACCGTTTGCGTTCGTTGCAGTCACGCTGAACGTTGCGTTTTGACCGATTGAAATGTTCTTGTCAGCCGGTTGGGTTGTGATTGAGATCGCATCTGTTGCACTCAAGACAGTCAACTTGGCAGAGTTGGAGGTCAACTCGTCACCGTTAACACCTGCAATCACGACTCTGTAATAAGTCATACCGGCAACGGTGGCATCAGCGGTTGTGTAACCGGCTGATGTAGCACCGGAGATGTCAGTGAACGTTATGTTGTCTGCGGATTCCTGCCATTGGTAACCGTTTGCATTCGTTGCAGTCACACTGAAAGTTGCGTTTTGACCGATTGAAATGTTCTTGTCAGCCGGTTGGGTTGTGATGGAAATCGCATCCGTTGCACTGAGAACAGTCAACTTGGCAGAGTTAGAAGTCAACTCATCCCCGTTAACACCTGCAATCACAACTCTGTAATAAGTCATGCCGGCAGCGGTGGCGTCAGCAGTTGTGTAACCGGCCGATGTGGCACCGGAGATGTCCGTGAACGTTGTATTGTCCGCGGATTCCTGCCATTGGTAACCGTTTGCATTGTCTGCAACAACGCTGAACGTTGCGTTTTGTCCGATTGAAATGTTCTTGTCAGCAGGTTGGGTTGTGATGGAAATCGCATCCGTTGCACTCAAGACAGTCAACTTGGCAGAGTTGGAGGTCAACTCGTCGCCGTTGGTTCCGGCAATCACGACTCTGAAGTAAGTCATGCCGGCAGCGGTAGCATCGGCGGTTGTATAACCGGCAGATGTGGCGCCGGAGATGTCCGTGAACGTTGTATTGTCTGCGGATTCCTGCCACTGGTAACCGTTTGCATTCGTTGCAGTCACGCTGAACGTTGCGTTTTGACCGATTGAAATATTCTTGTCAGCCGGTTGGGTTGTGATTGAAATCGCATCCGTTGCACTGAGAACAGTCAACTTGGCAGAGTTGGAAGTCAACTCGTCCCCGTTAACACCGACAATCACGACTCTGTAATAAGTCATACCGGCAGCGGTAGCATCAGCAGTTGTGTAACTGCTTGCGGTTGCACCGGAGATGTCCGTGAACGTTGTGTTGTCCGCGGATTCCTGCCATTGGTAACCATTTGCATTCGTTGCGGTCACGCTGAACGTTGCGTTTTGTCCGATTGAAATGTTCTTGTCAGCCGGTTGAGTTGTGATTGAAATCGCATCCGTTGCACTGAGAACAGTCAACTTGGCAGAGTTGGAAGTCAACTCGTCGCCGTTGGTTCCGGCAATCACGACTCTGT
>NZ_JAWDKD010000033.1:0-3962 GCF_032714475.1 Methanolapillus africanus
ATGACTATATTTTTTATACTCGGAGATGGTTTGGTTCACGGGTGTTACTTCCTTTGGGCAAAAATAGGAAGATAAACACCCACTTCTATTTTTCGGAATTATGCACTTCTCCGTTGAATGCAGGTTTCCATTGTTTTCATTTATTTTTCACTTTTTATTCTCTTTTTATTTTCTGAAAGCTTTTAAATCTTTAAAGCCCGTTTTACAATTTATGTCAATGACCATCGGACTCGCCGGAAAACCGAACGCCGGCAAATCAACTTTTTTTAAAGCGGCAACACTTGCAGACGTTGAGATTGCCAATTATCCGTTTACGACGATTCATGCCAACCACGGCGTGACGTATATTCAAACCAAATGTCCCTGCCTGGAACGCGAGACGCGCTGCCATAAATGCGAGAACGGCATCCGTTACGTTCCGATTGACATCATCGATGTGGCGGGACTGGTTCCGGACGCGCACAAAGGAAAAGGTCTCGGAAATGCGTTTTTAGACGACCTCCGTCAGGCGCAAGCCATCATTCACGTCGTCGACGCGTCCGGCAGCACCGATCCGGAAGGCAATCCGATTGATATGGGCACCGGCAGCCCGGCGGCCGACGTTAAATTTTTGGATTATGAACTTGAAATGTGGCTTTTTGAAATTCTCAACCGCAACTGGTCAAAGCTGTCCAGAAAGATCAAAGCCGAAAACCTGAAGTTGGAAGAAGTCATCGCCGACCAGTTAAGCGGCGCCGGCATCACGGTGGAACACGCTTTGTTTGCGCTTCATGAAACGAAGCTCGGCAACAAAGAAGCTCAAAATTGGACGGAAGAAGACATGGTCGTTCTTTGCCAAGTGATTCGCAAGGAAAGCAAACCGATGATTATCGCCGCCAACAAATGCGACGTTGCCCCGGAAAAGACAAAAGCGGAATTGACCGATGTCGGCAAACCGGTTATTTTTATCAGCGCCGCCGCAGAACTGGCGCTCAAAACAGCTTCTAAAGCCGGTTTGATCAAATACGTTCCCGGCGACGACCACTTCGAAATTCTGGGGACACCGACGCCCGCTCAGGAAAAAGGTCTCAAATCGGTGGAACATTTACTGGAAACAAACGGCGGAACCGGCGTTCAAAAATGTATTCATGAAGCTGTTTTCGGCATTTTGGACATGATTGTGGTTTATCCGGTCGAAGACGAAGGCAAATGGGCGAACAAGATGGGTGACATGCTTCCGGACGCTTATTTGGTCAAACGCGGCTCGACGTGCAAGGATTTGGCGTACCGGATTCACTCGGAAATCGGCGACAAATTTTTGTATGCAGTGGACGCGAGAAGTAAAATGCGCCTCGCGGAAAAGCATGAGATGAAAGACGGCGACGTGATTAAAATCGTGTCGACGGCGAAGTAAAAATCAAAATTAATTTCTATTTTTTAATTCGAGTTGATCAAAAACGGTCAACTCACTTTTTTTGGCGGCATGAATAAATGATCGCCATAACGCGCGCGCCGGCGCCCGCAAAATAAAATGAAAAATCTGTTACGGAACGAGCGCGACAATTCCTTTGTCCGGCCTGTAAACGTCTCCTTTGAGAATCAGTTTTTGCAGCATTTCTTGGAACTTTTCCGGTTCCAGTCCTTTTTCTTTGCAATAATATTCGCAGTCGGCAACGATCAACGGTCCTTTTTCTCGAAGAACGGCGCAAATGATTTCGTCCGCTTTTTTGGGTTTTGTTTTCGGCGGCTCTTTTGTTTCAAAGGCGTGATAATTGGCTTGGTAAAGCGTTCCGTCTTCTTTTCTTTGAACCGGAACGCCGTCGGGTTGGTTGGCCAGTTCGGCTTGAAGCTGCGCACGCAGAAGCACCGCGTCTTCCCGGTCTTCAAAAGCGCCGAGAATCCGCAAACTTTTCGTTTGAATGATTGAATTGCAGCGTTGGCAACGTGTGGTTTTATGTCCGGGTTCCAGCAGCTGCGCGTTTCTTTCGCATTTCGGACAAACAAAAACAAGATACATAATACTCGGGTCCTTAAAATATTATTTTCAAACGCCGTAGCGTCTTTGCCGGTTCTTAAAATCCGTAAACGCTTTTTCCAAATCGGCGGTCGTCAGGTCGTTCAGGCTTTTTTTGATGAACACATATTCCGAATAAATCGTTTGCCAAATCATAAAATCGGTCAGCGTTTCCTCGTGACAAGATAAAACCAAGTCCGGTTCCATCGGCAGAATCAAGTTGCCGGAAATGAATTTTTGAACCTCGTCCGCCGTCATTTTTTCGGCGTCAAGCGCTTGATTTTGGTTTTGACTTTCCCGGATCATTTTTGACAGAATTGTTTTCAATTCGCTGCGGCCGCCAAGCCCCAAGACGAAATAAACGGAAGCGTCCGCTGTGCCGGTTTTTTCAATATCGGTATAATTATCAACAATCGTTGCGGTTTTTCCAAACGTCTTGTCGATTTCCGTTTTCAAAAACAATGTCAAACGGTTTCGCTTTTCATCGCCGATGGCATTTAAAATATTCACGTGAAAAATCACATTTTCGATGCCGGATTTTTTGATAAATGAAATATGACCGCCGATTTTGGACAGAGTGTTCTCTTCAAGATAGTCGCATTCGTTTGCGGTGATCAAAAGTGTTTTTAAAACATTTCCCATATTTCCTCTGTCCGGGTTTTGATTCGGCGTGTGGTTGTTTGTGATTAGTTATATGAACATCTGACGTTTTATTTTATCTCTACACATGAATATTCATTCTTAAAGTTTCGCTTCAATTATCTAATCAGAAAAAGAGAGAAGGAGAGATAAAACGATGAAAAATAAGACTCGGTGCGCTTGGGCCGGCAATGATTCTTTGTATCAAAATTATCACGACAACGAATGGGGACGTCCTGTTCATGACGACCGCATTCTGTTTGAAATGCTAATTTTAGAAGGCATGCAGGCTGGGCTCAGCTGGATCACGGTTTTGAAAAAACGGGAAAATTTCCGGGAAGCGTTTGACAATTTCGATCCGAATATCGTTGCCGGTTACGGTGCCGATAAAATCGAAACGCTGATGGGTAATTCCGGTATCATCAAAAACCGCCTCAAAATCAATTCGGCGGTCACAAATGCTCAAGCCTTTTTGAAAATTCAGGACGAGTTCGGCAGTTTTGACAATTTCTTGTGGGCGTTCGTGGATAATAATCCAATCAAAAACAGTTGGAAATCGATGTCGGAAGTTCCGCCACAAACAGAATTATCCGATAAAATCAGCAAGGAATTGAAAAAACGAGGGTTCAAATTTATCGGATCGACCATCGTTTATGCTTACATGCAAGCGGTTGGCGTTGTTGATGATCATACGGCGGATTGTTTTTTGTATGAAGGTGTTTAACTTAACTTAATTCACTTTTTAATATTTTTTCACATTTCTTCCTCCTTTCTTCCTCTTTTCTATTTTTCAAATATTATATATTTCATAATTATATTTTTGACAATTTATGAAATTCGCGGCAGCCTCTTTTCAATTCATTAATTTTTATAATATTTTTAATAATAGTGTTATTAAAAATAGACGGTTTCAGGTTTGATATCTTTTAGTATCCGATTAGATACTTTTGCGGTTAAATATGGTAAAAGAGATTCTTTAATTGTAATTATATTTTAATGCAAATCATATAATCTGTTATTATTCATGTAATAAGAACCGTAAAAACATATTTCAATGCTACTGTTCCGGGTTTCTGATTTGTTTTTGCCGATTGAATTATTTGCCTTTTCAACACACAATTTGTCTTAATTTCATTTTACTTTTAATATATAATATGTCGGGGGAAACTTTTATGAATAATTTATTTGATAACTCTACACTCGAACAAACAAACAAACAAACAAACAAACAAACAAACAAACAAACAAACAAACAAACAAACAAACAAACAAACAAACAAACAAACAAACAAACAAACATTTTACTGAGCCGCTCCGGCCTTTCATCTAA
>NZ_JAWDKD010000034.1:0-33824 GCF_032714475.1 Methanolapillus africanus
CATAGCGGCGGGGAAACTCCTGTACCCATACCGAACACAGAAGATAAGCCCGCCGGCGTTCCTTACTGTACTGAAGTGTGCGAGCCTTCGGGAAATCTGGATCGCTGCCAAAGGCCTTTCTTTATATAATTTTAAACTTCTTGAAGTAATTTGGTAATTTCCTGTAGCTACCTTTTTTGAACTAATTATCATGCGATACCTCAGGTCACGTTTCTAATTGCGAGTTTCATGAGAAAATATTTGCTCATTGTCTTTTTTTGGGGGGCGCAGCGAGCGCGACGAAGAATCAGGTATCAGTTTGAAGATGTATTTTTTGAAGTGGACAACAGGTTTTGTTAAAAATAGGCTGTTCACAACCGAAACGCAAAATCAGACGCCTTTGGCGTCTGATTTTTGCGGATTTCATTAACTGAAACGGATTAGGTTGGCAACTGATCGGAATCCATCAATATCGAATAGATAATATTTTTATTCCGTTCCCCCTTTTAGTATTCCTATGCAATCATTCTCAACAAAAACAAAATTACCGGATATTTCCGGAATTCTTCAAAAAGAAGGCGCTGACGGATATCTGATGCACGGAAACATTCATGATGCCGATATCTACTATGCCACACATTTTCTGGCGTCAGATTCTTTTTCCTATTTGCTTTGTGCCGACAGCGAAGTATTGTTGGTTTCGGATATGGAAAAAGGACGGGCTGACATTGAATCCCGTGTTTCGAATGAAAACATTTTGATGACGTCTGATTTTAATTACCGGGAAAAAGCAAAAGAACTCAAAAACGGAACTTTGGCTTACGCTGCGGTTTTAAAAGAAATGCTGGATCGGAAAAACGTCAAAACGATTGCCGTTTCGTATGATTTTCCGGCTTATTATTTTGATCAGCTTCGGAAAAATTTCGACGTCGTTCTCATTAAAACGCCGTTTGAAAAAAACCGTACGGTCAAATCGGATTTTGAAGTCAGCTGTATCGAACAATCTCAGAATGCAGCCGAAAAAGCTATGGAGGCAGCTGTTTCAATGATTCGCCGCAGCGCTCCGAATGAATCCGGCGCTTTGGTTTTAGACAACGAAATTTTAACCGGAGAGCGGGTTTTGCAGGAAATTGACCGAACACTTCTTGAAAACGGCTGCGTCGGCGATGAAACGATTGTTTCCTGCGGCGAAGACAGCGCCAATCCGCACGGAAAAACGCTCGGAACGCTTTTTGCGAATCAACCGATTGTTATTGATATTTTCCCGCAGAACAAGCAAAGCCGTTATTTTGGCGATATGACGCGGACGGTTATTAAAGGGGAAGCGTTGCCGGAGCTTCAAAAAATGTATGAGGCGGTTCGCGGCGCCCAGGAAGCCGGCGTCCAAACGGCCAAACCGGGCGCGTCTTGCAAAGATGTTCACAACACCGTTTGCGATTATTTGGAAAATTCCGGATTTCATACGTACCGGAGCGGATCCAAAGTCGGATTTATTCACACGACCGGGCACGGTGTCGGTCTTGACATTCACGAAATGCCGAACGTTTCCGAAAATGATTATGTTTTGGAACCCGGGAACGTTATTACGGTTGAACCGGGGCTTTATTATCCAGGAATCGGCGGCATCCGCATTGAAGACACCGTTGTCATTACAAAAAATGGTTGCCGGAATTTGAACCGGATGGAAAAAAGATTTGAAGTTTAATTGTTATCACTCAATAAGGCGTTATTATGATTTCTCATACAAAAAAATTAAAGAATACGGAAGAAACTTTGGAAAAATACCGCGCGGCCGGAAAGATTCACCAGCAGGTGATGAAGGACGCGCGGGAAAAAATCAAAGTCGGGATGTCCATTTACGAATATGCGGTCTACATCGACCAACGCATTATCGAACTTGGCGGTCTTTCGGCTTTTCCGGTGAATATTTCCATGAACGCGGACGCCGCGCACGACACGCCGCTTTTTGAAGATACGCGGATTTTCGGTCAAGACGTCATCAAAATCGATGTCGGCATTCACGTGGATGGTTACATTGCGGACGGCGCAATGACGATTGATTTGTCCGGCAAACAGTCGGCTTTGGTGAAAGCCAGCGAGGAGGCCTTGAAAGCGGCCATCGATACGGCAAAAGCCGGCGCCACAACCAACCAAATCGGCGGCGCCGTTGAAGATACAATTACAGCATTGGGATTTCAGCCGATTCGAAATTTGATGGGTCACGGATTGTCGCAATACGTTGCGCACGATGAACCTTCCGTTCCGAATTGCCGGTTCCAGCGCGATTTTTCCTTGAGCGCCGGCGATACGATTGCCATTGAACCGTTTGCAACAGATGGAATCGGTTACGTCGACAATGGAAGCATCAAAGAAATTTATTCCCGCGTTTCCAGAAAACAAACGCGGCTTCCGATGGTTCGAAAAGTTTTGGATCAAATCGACGCTTACAACGGGCTTCCCTTTGCAAAGCGCTGGCTTGAGGGCGAAAAATTAGATTTTGCTTTGAACCAATTGGAACGCGACGGCATCATTACCAGCTATCCGGTTCTGGTTGAAGTATCCGGCGGACTTGTTTCTCAGGCGGAGCACACGCTGATTATTACGGAAGACGGCTGTGAAGTCACAACAAGAGATTGATTTTTATTCATTTTTAAGATTGGTTTTTCAGATTGAAATATTGAATTGATTTTAGGTGGTTGAATGGTATTTGTTTCATCTCGAATCGTTTTTGGTGAAAACGCTTTTACCGAAAAAATTGTGGTCGAAGACCGGGAATTTGAGGGTTTCTCGATTGCTGTCGACGTGGCGCCTTTTTTGCTCATCCGTTCCAAAGACGGTTGCGTGTTAGGCTGCGGCTTTTTGGATATTGCGGCGGCCGACGCTCTCAATTCTTGTGCGGTCAAAGTCAAAGGCGTGAAAACGTTTGATGATATGATGACGGCCAAAGTGGTCGAGGTCAGCAAAGCGGCCAAAAAGAAAGGCATCAGCATCGGAATGACCGGAAAAGCGGCGCTTTTGAGATTTTAAGAACATGTGTGCACACAAATGCATGCAAATTAAGGAAGATGGGGTGAAGGGTGTATGTCGTTTTCAGATGCTGTTTCTGTTCGCCAGTCTTCTGTTTTTTTGGATATCGAAGTGACGCCGGGTTCCAAAATTGTTTTGGTTCCGAGCGGTTACAACGAGTGGCGAAAACGCATTGAAGTGAAATTGTCGGAAAACGCTCAAAAAGGAAAAGCAAACGATCAATTGCTGTCGGAAATTGCCAAATTTTTCGATATTTCCCGCACGCAAGTCTCTCTTGAAAACGGGGCGACCAATTCTAAAAAAACAATTCGGATCGATGGCGTTTCCGAAGAAACCGTTTGCCGGGTTTTAGAAAAAGCGTTGGCGGCAATAGAAAAATGTTAAACTCAATTTTGCATGTAACATTTTACCTTTTTTAAAAAACTGCAAAATCCAATATTTAAAATATCAACGATTTCTATTCATTGTCTATGCAAGCAAATATTGGCGGCATTGTTCCGCTTTCGACGGTGGATTGGCACGGCCGTTCTTCAATCGTTCTTTTTTTTAACGGCTGCCCATTTCGCTGTCCTTATTGCCACAATTTTAATCTGATTGATCAAAAAAATTCGGTCGATTTGGATTTGGTTCGAAAACGAATATCTGAGTCCAAACCTTTCATCTCGGCCGTTGTTTTTTTGGGCGGCGAACCGCTTTTGCAATCGGAAGAAGTCGCGGAAATCGCCAAAATTGCCAAAGAAAAAGATCTCTTGGTCGGAATTCATACAAACGGTTACTTCCCGGATGCGGTTTTATCTTTGATTGAGAATGGGTTGGCCGACAAATTTTTTGTTGATATTAAAGCGCCCTTTGAATCCGATTTCTATTTGAAAGTGACCGGCGTCAAAGCGGATGAAAAATTTGGCGAAAAGATGATCGCCAACATTCAGAAGTCGTTGAAAATCATTGACGCGTCAAAAGTGGCTCTGGAAGTCAAAACAACGGTTTTTCCGGATTTGGTTGGCAGTGAGGAAGACATTGAAAAAATTGCGTCCTGGCTTGACCAAAATATTGTCAATCAGCAAAAATTGGCGTATGTTATTCAACAAGGAAACGGCAGGAATGCGCCGGGTCCGGTTTTACAGAATTCAAGATTTTTTGAACCGGCTGAAATGGACAAACTGGCGGAAACGGCCGGGTCGGTTTTGAAAGCGCCGATTATGACGCGAACGGAAGAAGAAGGTCAAAAAGAGTACAGATTTTAACTGTCTGATTCAAAACGTTCATTTATCGTACAATCTCAAAAATCTTATGAATATACTGGTAAATCGAATCAATCTTTTAATATTGGTGCCGGCCGATTATATTTTTTAAATATATTATGTATTTATTAAATGTATTATTATAATTGAAATCGACCGCCATTTCTATTGGAAAAACAATATCGGTGGATGAGTTCAATCGGGTTTGCAGTTTAACGAAAGGATATATACCATTAGACCTTTTTATGCTTTGCATCCCGTCAAAAACGAAATGTATTTACCCTTTTCAAACCCCAAAACAGCTCAACCCCGTCAAAAACGAAAAAAACTGTTTTTTGAAAAGAGAATATATGAAAAACGAGTCGCCTATATCTAAACTCTAAAATGTCATCTTTGACAAACACCTCAAAACGAATACAAAACCAACCTTAACAACCAAACGAAAACGAAAAAAACGAAAATGAATCAGCAAAAATCCAATATGGAGTATAGGAACACTTTGCTGTCATTTGCGACGGGAAACAAAATGAATTTGTTCGTTCGGTCGAAATAACCACCAAAAAGAGAACAGCCGAAAAGTGAAATTCAAAAAATTTCAAAGAACAAATTTGAACATGATGATTGTGCCGTCTATCAATTCCGATATTCGGCACAAGCATGCTCCATAGATTAAATTAATAAATAATTTTGTAATTCACGATTCTCATTAATCAATTTACCAATTCAACATACTATTCATCAACTTACCAGTTCATCAACCAGTTCATCAACTCATACGGTTCATTCCACTCATCCGTTCAATCCAATCTCATTCATTACGAGTTCTTTCAGAACGCAATATATATATAAAACAAAATACCTATGTAAACCCTCGAAAGTTGCTGTGTTTACATTATTCGTCTCACACATGGTTTTAAGCCGGTTGGCGGTTTAAAAAACGTGTTCTTTTTATCCTCAATTTCCGGTGATTCGCATGAAACCCTCTGCTTCAGATTCCGATGGCCGAAAAATCACCGAAAAAGAACTCATTGACGTTTTTTCTGACGTTTTTCGTTTTTCAAAGAAGCCGATTTTATCCGGCTCCGAATTTGATGATTGTGCAGCCGTCCGTTTCTCATTTTTTACATCCGTTCTCGGTTCCGATTCGGACAACGCAGATCTTCTTCGTTCAACATCGCTTCTTTTCAGTACCGACACCGTTCACCGGAAATCAGATTTTCCGCCCTCAATGTCGCCTTGGCAAATCGGGTGGATGTCGGCTGCTGTTAATTTAAGTGATATTGCAGGGATGGGCGGAAAACCTGTCGCGTTTTTGGTCTCGATTGGTCTTTCGGCTGACTTTTCTTTGAACGACGCCCGCGAATTGGCGCTCGGCATCAACGACTGCGTTTCCATGTTTGGCGCTGAAGTCATCGGCGGCGACACGGAATTTCACGACGAACTCACAATTACCGGGACCGTCATCGGCGTTTCCGAAAACAAACATGTTCTTTACAGAAACGGCGCCAAACCCGGCGATTTGCTTTGCGTCACGGGTTTTGCCGGCTCAGCCGGCGTTGCGCTCGACCTTCTTCTCAACGATCCCTCTTTTCAAAAGGCCGGCGTCAGCATAAACAGCGTTTCTCCGGCGTTTTTAAAGAATTTAACAGAGCCGTACCCGCGTGTTTTTGAAGGACGCGCCTTATCAAAAACCGGCGCCGTCACATCTATGATGGACACAAGCGACGGCCTGGCGGCTTCGGTGCACGAGCTTTCGGAAAGATCCTGCGTCGGTTTTGTTGTTGACGCCGAAAAAGTGCCGACGGAAGGCGAAGCGTTTCAAATTTTATCCCAAGTCTGTCCGACGGCTGATTCGGCCAAGCAAGCGCTTTTTGAAAAAGCGCTTTACACAGGCGGCGACTATGAGCTTTTGTTCACCGTTTCCCCTGACAAACTAAAGGCAGTTGAGGCGGCTTTTGAACAACTGAATCAACAATTAAACCAACAATTAAGCCGGCAATCAAATCAAAAAGACGGCGGCAAAGCGTTTAAATCGGGCAAATCCCCGAGCCGGTTCACCGTCATCGGCGAAGCGACAAAAGACAAATCCGTTCTTTTGAAAACAGAATCAAAAGGACAAATTCAACTCATCTCTCTTTTAAAAAAAGGGTATGATCAATTTGACAAATGAAATGCGTCTCTATCTATTGTCAAAATAATATATAATTTCAAGAACGAGAAACTTAAATATCAATGAGACAGAATAACTTACATTTATAAGTGGTCAGACAGTCAAACTTTTGTCACCATTATTTAAATTTTATTAAAAATATAAATAGTAAAATATATAAAACAAAGAGGTTTTATAAAAAATTACTGCTCATAAATCAAAAATGGAGGAACGACAATGAATAAAATGATATTTAAAGTACTGATTGCGCTTTTAGTCATGTTTGCCATGATTGGCGCGGCCAGTGCTGCGGTTGGAAATTTAACGCTGGATAGCGTTAATGGCACTTCTGGCGCTTATAATATGACATGGAAATGGGATGGCGGTGGCAATACCTATAGTGTTTCTATTAACGGTACACCCGATGCATCTTTCGATCCAACAAAGAGCGTATACACATTGGAAAACATCAATTTGAGTGAAGATTACGTCATTCTTGTGACAGATACAACAGATTCTGATACGAATACTTCCACAAACAAAGCGTTGGATATTTCAGCTACAACTCTTGAATCAACATCTGCTACAAATGATACAGTATACAAATTAGTAACAAATCCGACATCAACTTTCCAAGTTTATGGATCGTCTTGGGCAAATTATGATGATTCGACCGGTATCTCTGGAAGCACATCAGCTTCCACAACTGTTAATTACAGGTTGACAGATGCAGGTGGAAACCTTAGTGTTAATCAAAGTGTAGATTTCCCCGTTCTCGGTTCAATTTCTTCAGTAAACAGTACCGACGCTGGAAATAGCAGCAAGCATAATATCAGCTGGACAATCTCTGACTTTAATGGTTGGAATCATGTTGAATACAGTGTTTATGAAAACACAACTCCCGGAACATTGATTTTAGATAACCAAACATTGGCTTCTTCGTCTGACAAAATTAATGTTTCAAATTTGGAATCCGGAAAAACATATGTTCTTCAAGCACACGGTGTTACATCCTCAGGTACGATGGGAGCAACTACACCGGTTGGTTACAGTTTGTTAGTGACAAATGAAGTAACTCTTGCAGCAGCAGCAACTCCGCTTTTCCCGTCTGACGGTGCCGGAACAACAGGGTTTGATGGAAATAATACTTCCATTAACATTACCGGTCAATTCAATACCAACATGGTGGTGAATGCGACAACTTTGGTTAACTGTAGTTTCGAATGGACTTTAAACAATTCTTCAAGCACAGTTGAAACTAAAAATAATGTAACAGACAGTAAAACCGATAACTTTACATGGACGCCCAATGCAACCGGAAAATATACTTTAAAATTGGTTGTTAAGGAAGTTGCCAACAACTCAAACAACCAAACATTAACTTGGAATATCACGGTAACAGAACGTGATACTGGAAACCGAGTTTGGACGCCCGATTTGCCGGATGATAAGTATATTTGGGATGCACGCAGTTTCTCCGGATTTTATTATAATTTAGATACCGGTGAAGGCGATGAAAAAATGACAATTTACAATATCAGCCGTTCAATCAGCAAGGGTGATATTGAGTACATAACAACGCCATCTGTAACCAATTTTTCTTATTCGGGTTGGAATACTTACAATGTTGTTGGTTTCATGGGTGACAAATACTTTGCCGGTTATGATAACACCAGTTTGATGAGCAGCGGCTATTTGTCGAAAGTTTTGATTGACAGCGATGAAAAAATCAACGCGAACATGGGTCAATATATTCCTCTTGAAGAGGGATACTCACTCAAAGTCAGTCAAGTTGACGTCAATGGTAACAAAGTGTTGCTGGTCCTTGAAAAAGATGGAAAAGAAATCGTTACGAGCCCGGTTGCTGGTGGTGCTGATTTTGAATATGAGAAAAAAATCGGTGGTAACAACACAGTTATAGTTAAAGCTCACGTCGATTCTGTTTTCCAAGGAACAGAAAGCTCCCTTGTCACTGTGAGAGGTCTCTTCCAGATTTCAGACAATTTGACGAAACTTGAAAGCGGAACCAAGATTGACAAAATGGAAATTACAAATGTCGGTTCTACTCAAATTGAAATGAAAAATCATGAATCCGTCAGTTTGAGTGCCGGTTCAAATATCACATTGATGGGTAAAATGAAAATTGAAGTTGCTGATGACAGCTCCCAGTTGCGGTTTGCGCCCTACATTGAATACACAGAACCTGGCAAATATGAAATCAGAGGAACAGTTTCAGATTATGGAACGGCTGGTTATGATATCAATCAATGGACTCCGAGAAACTTTGAAGGCTTCTATTATGATATTGACGACAACGATTTCAACACAGAATCCATCACTGTCAGTGGTGTCAGCAACTCCAGCCGAACCATCGCTAAAGGAAATTTGACCTATAAATCAGAAGCTGTTCAAACAGAGTTCAATCATACAGCATGGCAAAAATATTATGTTGTTGGATTTATGGGGGAGAAGTACTTCGCCGGTTACAACGACACCAGTTTGCTGAACAGCGGCTATTTATCTAAGGTTTTGATTGATGACGATGATAAAAGAAACGCCAACATGGGTCAATATATTCCCCTTGAGGACGGTTACTCTATTAAAGTCAGTCAAGTTGATGTGAATGGTAACAAGGCTTTGCTCGTCCTTGAAAAGAATGGAAAAGAAATTGTTTCAAGTCCGGTTTCAGGCGGCGGCGATTTCGAATATGAGAAAAAGATTGGCAACAACAATACAGTTATCATCAAAGCTCACGTCGATTCTGTTTTCCAAGGAACTGAAAGTTCTATCGTTGTCATAAAAGGTCTTTTCCAGATCTCAGACAACGTCACAAAACTTGACGACAGCGCACGATATGGAAAGATGGAAGTGTCTTCCCACTCCGGTGGAATCGAACTCGTCAACCGCGATACCGTCGGTCTTTCGTCCGGCAACACCGTCGACTTCATGACGGTCGGCAACACGACCATGTCTTTCAAGGTCGGCGACAACTCGACTCTCCGGTATGCACCGATTGTGATTCGCGAAGTCGGATCCAACGCTTCTTTGGAAGTCAAAGCTTCACCGAATCCGGTGACTGTCGGCAAAGCCGTGAACATTACGGTTTCCGACCGCGGAACAACGCTTGAAGGCGCCACGGTCATTGCCAACGGAACCACCGTCGGAACCACCAATTCGTCCGGTATGATTTCCTACACGCCAAACAGCGTCGGAACCATCAAAATAACGGCCACGAAATCAGGTTATGTGGACGGCAGCGCTTCATTGACAGTTCAGGGCGAAGCCAAGAACATGTCCATGTCGATTTCTCCGGACAGCGTTTATCCGGGAACAACGGTAACAATTCGTGTTTACGACTCTTTGAATAACAGCAGCATCTCAGGCGCTAAGATTTATGTCGGCAGCGACAATGTCGGATCCACCGATTCCAGCGGACAACTCAATTACACGTTCAACAGCTCCGGAACATTTACGGTTCTGGCCAACGCCACGGACTACCTGAACACATCCAAGACTGTGAACGTCGTTTCCAAAGTGAACTTCGTGTTCTCGAACTACTCGTTGAGCCCGGAGAACTTGAGCGCCGGAAAAACCACGAAATTGTCGTTTGACATCACCAACAACGGTATTGAAAGCGGTTCTCACACCGTGACGCTGCAATTGGTTGATGCCGCCGGCACCGTCGTTGACGAAGATTCAAAAACCGTCAGTTTGGACGTCGGAAAATCCAAGAGCGTTACCCTGTCCGTGAAACCCAAAACGGAAGGCACTTACTCCTTGGTGCTGAAAGAAGACAACAACGTCGTCAGTAATGTGCCGTCCAATATTGGAACTGTTTCAGTCGGACCGTCCAGCGGTTTGTTCGGCGGTTCCACTGCGGTTTATGTTGTGATTGCGATTGTGGCCATCATCGTCCTGGCAGTCTTGGGTTACCTCGGCTACCTCTTTGGTGTGAAAGGCGCCACTCGCAGCAACTACAAAGAAGTCAGCGGACAAGTGACAAGCGATCTCAAGAACAAGTTTAAGAGAAATAAATAATCGAAAACGCAGAGATAAACGCTGAAAAACGATTCAGCAAAATAAAATCATAAAAAATAAAAAAAGTAAAAAATAAAAACGTGGAGTTTGCCGAAATCGGCAAACTCCTTTTTTTTTGATTTATGAAAAATGGATTGCAACGACACTTCAAATTGATTATCCTTTGGAATTCAATTTTATCGTTCTTGGAATCTCACTGAATTCAATCGGTTGCAGTTGACATATTCTCTTTCAAATTTTATCCTTTTTGTACATTTTTGAATTGGTTTTTCCGAATAATTCGAAATTTTTCCAAACCAATGGCCGCTTGTCATGTCAGTTATAGCGCCCGATTTTTTTCATGGCGATTTCAATCGCTTCCGTAATGCTTTCTTTGGGCATGATCGTCGTCACCGGGATAGAAACAATTTTTTCCACCGTGTGGCTGACAATAGGCGCGCAAACCAGTGCTTTTGCGCCGTCGCGCTCGGCTTTGACGGAGACGATAATGGCTTCTTCGATGGAATTGGCCGAATATTCTTTAATCGTAATCAGCCGGCCGCCGATTTTTCGTTTGGTTTCGGTAATGGTATCCAGAACCATCCGGGCAGCGATCACGGCAATGAATTCCTGCGCGGGGGTTTCATATTTTCGGACGGTATCAACGATCTGGCGCAGCGTTTTAATGTTCGGGGCGCGGTTTCCGGACAATATTTTGTAAAGCGTGCTGTGCGGAATGCCGGCTTCTTTTGAAAAATCAACGGCGTTCATATTCAAATCTTCTTTAATCACGCGGTGCAGTACCATTTGGAATTTTTCATCCGAATCGAAGGCGGCTCTCATCAACCGGTCGGACATGGTCGTCATTTTAATCCCCTGATGTGTAAAACGAAAATAAAACGAAAGTAAAATCAAAATAAAGTCAAATACATTTAAAATAATGATATCATTCAAAAAACTGTTTTCATAAATATATTTTTCCGTTTTTTATAATCTGTTTTCCTTTTTGTCCGTTTTGGGATATTATTTCTCTGAAATTGGATAGTTTTTTATATGCACTTTTAGAAATAAAAGATTCGTGTTTGGTCTCTGATTTTAAAATATTGTTTCCAATCACGTTTTTAATATTTTTTCGGAAAACGGTTTTGCTGAATTGTCCGGACAGATCTGATTCAAACAAAACCTTTTCATCCCATTTAATTTTTATAAATTTATATCGTATTGGTATAATTAATGTTCAACAATCCATTTCCCATCCGGGGTTGATGCCGGAAATGAAACGTTGAATTGAAAAATCGAACAAGTGAGGTTTAACGATGAAAAAAGTATTATCCGTTCTTATTCTTGCGCTTTTGGTCGCAATCGTCGCCTTTTCCGGCTGCGTCGGCAACGACGACGGCAGCGGAAACGGTTCCAACGTCACCATCGGCTACCAGCCGAGCACACACCAAATGGCTTACACATCCGCCGAATCCATGGGCTGGTGGACGTCCAATTTGACAAAATTAAATGTGTCCAGCGTCAACAACAAGCTTTTTGAAAGCGGTCCGTCCGAAGCCGTTGCTTTGTCTTCTGGCGCCATTCAAGTCGCTTACATCGGCGCCGCGCCGATCATTCCGGCCGTTGCTCAAAACAACTCCGATTTGAAAATCGTCGCCGCCGTTCAAATTAACGGTTCCAGTTTGCTCGTCGCCAACAACATGACCTACAACGGTCCGCAAGACTTGGTCGGCAAAAAAGTCGGCACTTTCCCGCCGGGATCCATACAGGACACACTCTTGAAAACATGGCTGACGAACAACGGTGTCGACCCGAAATCCCTTGAAATCAAAGGCATGAGCCAGGGAGACGCCGAAGCCGCTTTAATGTCCGGCTCGCTCGACGCTGTCTTTTTGCCGCACCCGGCCCCGGCCGTTATTGAAGCCGGCGGTTACGGCCGCATCGTTTACAACTCCGGTCAGATGGAACCCGACCACGCTTGCTGTGTGATTGCGGTCAGCCAAAAATTCATTGACCAGCACCCGGATATTGTGAAAGAAATCGTCCGCATCCACATCGACGCCACCGATTACACCAACGAAAATCCGGAAAAAGCCGCTCAATATTATTCGAAGATGACCGGCGTGTCCCAAGACACTGTGTTGGCTTCCGTCAATGAATGGGACGGCGCATGGGTTTCCGACCCGCACATGATCGAAGATTATGTCGTGGCTTACTCCCAAGCTCAATATCAACAAGGATTGACTCCGCGCGCGTTGACCGCAGAAGACCTCTTTGATACCAGTTTCTACGATGAAATCATGGCAGAGAGAGCTTAATCTCAAAACCGTGTTTCATCAATTCAAAAACAACTCTAAAAACAGTTGACATTAAAAACGTTTGACTTTCGACAAATTTAAAAACGTTAACCTATCAACAAAAAGCAGGCAATTGCCTGCTTTTTGATTTTTTAACATATGTCTGACTTTTGATTAAATTTCTGTTTTCTTAGCATATATGCTAAACTTTTGACCATTTTTTTGCCGGTCAAATCTTCGGAAATAAAAATAAAAAATTAAAAACCGACCCACAGATTTGAATGACTCGAAGAAAACGTGTCGCTATAACGCGCGCGCTGCGACCGCTGTTAAAAAGAGAACAAAATTGAAAAATAAAACGATACGAAAAAAGAAAGAAAAACAACAACGGGTGTTGTTTTTCAGAATGTGTCGAGTTCGCCTTTGGCGACCATTTCGGTAATTTTTCTCGTGTCGGCCAGCCACGAATCAACGATTCCTTCGGCTTCTTTACGAACCGAATCAAATTTGGCGCCCGGCTTTGAGACAATTTGAACGCTGGCAACGAGCGGCTGGTCAATCGGCTTTCCGATTTGAGACAACAATTTCACATAAACGTCGTCCACATCGCTCAGTTCGGCGGCGACTTGGCGGGCGATTTGCGTCGCCAAAAGGTTGTAAATTTTACCGATGTGGTTGATCGGGTTTTTGCCGCTGGTCGCTTCCATACTCATCGGGCGGTTGGGTGTGATGAGCCCGTTGGAACGGTTTCCGCGGCCGACGGAGCCGTCGTCGCCCATTTCAGCGGACGTGCCGGTGACGGTTAAAAAGACAGATTCTTTTTCGATGTCGTCGGCCGTGTTAATCATCACATTGACGTTGCGGTTCGTGTATTTCGGAACCATGTCCATGACGTAATCTTTCATTTCGTCAATGCAGTTGACGTAAGCGCCGATGTCGTCCACGTATTTTCCGATGAGGCCGCTGCAAATGGTGAGCGTGATGTCTTCGCCGTTTCGAAGTCCCATGACTTTGATGTCTTCACCGACGTATTTTTTACCTTTCTTTTTCTTAAAATCTTCAATTAAAGACCGCTCGGTGTTGTAAACGATTTGTTCCAATTCGGAAAACGGCGCGTGGCCGACGCCGAAAGACGTGTCGTTGGCGACCGGCATTTTGCCGTCCCGGCCGAACACGTGGGTTAAGTCGGAGGATCCGCGTCCGAATTTGCAGTCCAGAATCACTTGTGAATCCACGTCCATGCTCGGAAGTGTGTTTTTCAAATAGTTGCGGGCTGTTTTTAAAGCAATGGTATCAGTCGGAATGTCGGTGCCGCAGAATTCCTTGGTGGCGCGGCCGACCAATAAAATGTAAATCGGTTGGACAACTTGACCGCCGCCGAATTTCGGGATGGAGCGTCCGGCAACAATTTGAGTTTCGTCGGTGTTGTGGTGCAAAACGCCGCCGCATTTGTCCAAATATTCCGCACATAAGGCGCGGCTGACGGATTCGGCAAGACCGTCCGCAATACTGTCGGGATGTCCGACTCCCTTTCTTTCAACCAGTTCAATTTGTTGTTTTTCAATCGGCGTCGCCATATACGGCTCAATGCAAATATTTCTGGACATGAGACCCCTCTTTATTTTTTTTATTTATTGTTTTTAATATCGTTCGTATGTTTTAGTTTAATTTAAATGGCTTTCAGTTTCATTTTTAATTTTTAAATGACTTCCAGTTTCATTTTTAATTTTTGTTCGTTTTTAATTTTTCTTAATCAGGTTTATATTCTATTTTTAAAAGAAGGATAAAACGAGGAATATCCAGTATGTTTCAGTAGTATATATTGTTTACACATGAATATAACTGGTAGTAATTAAAAATCTTAAAATAGGCTTGTTTATTCATCCATAAAAATTGTTTTCAATAAAAGAATCATTAAGTTTTTAATGAAAAACAGATTGTATTTCACACCATCTTTGCGTTAATCTCATAATCATTCAGTTCATTACATTCAGTTCATTATTTTGGAATTATTCATTATTCTCAAAATTTAACGACAAAAATGCAGTCCATTTTCGCTGCGTCTTTTTCATAATATTCTTTCATTGCGTTAGCTGTTATTATTTTCATTTATATTGTTATTTATATTGTTATTTATTTCAAAGGAAAATTTAAAATGATTCGTATTGCGATTCCCAATAAAGGCCGTTTACACGAGCCGACCCTTGCGATTTTTAAAGACGCGGGGCTTCCGGTTTATGGCGGCGGCAACGAAAGCCGTCAATTGATTGCCAAAACTTCGGATCCGGACATCACGTTTATTTTTGCGCGTGCGGCCGACATTCCGCTTTTTGTTGAAGAAGGAACGGCCGACCTTGGTATTACCGGTCTCGATTTGGTTGTGGAACGAGGCGCCAGTATCGAATGTCTGACAGATTTGAAATACGGCAGTTCCCGATTGGTTTTGGCGGTTCCGGAATCGTCTCCGATCACGAAAGTCGAAGATTTGGCGGGAAAACGTATCGCGACCGAATTTCCGGAAATCACCCGGAATTTTTTCAAGGAAAAAAACATTGACGTCGAAGTGATTGAGGTCAGCGGCGCTTGCGAAATGACGCCGCATATCGGCGTCGCGGACGCGATTGTGGACATTACGAGTTCCGGAACGACCATGATGATCAACAAGCTGCGTCCTGTTTCTCAAGTTTTTGAATCCAAAGTTTATCTGATTGCCAACAAGGACAGTTTGAAGCAAAAAGACAAAATTTCCGACGTCAAGACGGCGATTGAAAGTGTTTTGCTGGCGAAGACGAAGCGTTATATTATGATGAACGTGCCGGCCGGCAATTTAAAAGACGTCGAAAAAATCATTCCGGGAATGAACGGTCCGACGATTATGGAAGTGGAAGCGCCCGAGCCGACTTTTGCCGTTCATGCCGTCGTTGAAGCCGATCAAATTTTCGTTCTCATCCGGAAGTTGAAAATCGTCGGCGCACGCGATATTTTGGTTTTGCCGATCGAACGCTTGATTCCGTAAACGGAAATCGAAAAGTTGAGCAATCAAGAATCGAAAAGCTAAAAAACAAAAAACAAAAAACCGGAGGATCCAAATATGGTTTTTGAAATTATTCCCGCCGTTGATATGAAAAACGGAAAATGCGTTCAGTTGGTTCAGGGCGTTCCCGGAAGCGAAATGGTTTCCTTGGACGACCCGGCCGCCGTCGCTCTTTCCTGGGTCGGCAAAGGTGCCAAAACGCTTCACCTCGTCGACCTCGACGGCGCTTTTGAAGGCAAACGGCGCAACGGTCCGATCATCGAAGACATTGTTTCCCGCGCCAAACCGCTCGGCGTTCAAATTCAAATCGGTGGCGGCATCCGCTCTTTTGAAGACGCCGCTCATCTGTTATCGCTTGGCGCCGACCGCGTCATTTTGAGCACGGTCGCCATGAAAAACCCGCAGATCGTTCGTGATGTGTCGGCCAGTTTCGGAAAAGAATCGGTCGTTGTGGGCCTTGATTCCAAAAACGGGTATGTGGCGATTGAAGGCTGGACGGAAATTTCCAAAGAGAAAGCGGTTGACGTCGGCAAGAAGTTTGAAGATCTCGGCGCCGGCTACATTTTGTTTACCAATATTGATTCGGAAGGCTTATTGAAGGGCGTCGACACAAATCCGACGAAAGAGTTGGTCGATTCGGTCACGATTCCGGTGATTGCGTCCGGCGGTGTGACAACCATTGACGATTTATTCAAATTGAAAAAAATCGGCGCTTACGGCGCCGTGGTCGGCAGCGCGCTTTACACAAACAAATTTACGCTTGAGGATGCGATTTCGGCGCTCAAGTCGGATGTTTGAGTTTGCTGACAATTGTTACTGACGGTTGACTGACAGTTGACGGTTGACATTTGGTTAAATGTTTAATACTTTGGACGGTATGATTAAATTATGACATCAAAAGCCAGAACAGCGTCTTTTTCGAGAAAAACGAAAGAGACAGACATTAAAATTGACATTAATTTAGATGGAACCGGCATTTCCGATATCCAAACCGGCATCGGTTTTTTTGACCACATGCTGGACGCGTTTTCCCGCCACTCCGGTTACAATTTAACCGTCAAAGCCATCGGCGATTTGCATGTGGACGGCCACCACTTGGTGGAAGACGCCGGCATTGTTCTCGGAAAAGTGATGGCGGAAGCGCTCGGCGACAAGCGCGGCATCGCACGTTTCGGTGAAGCCCGGATTCCGATGGATGATTCCCTCGCCGAAGTGGCGCTTGACATCGGCGGCCGCGGATTCCTTGTCTTCAAAGCCGATTTTTTCGCGCCGACCGTCGGCGATTACAGCACACAGATGACAAAGCATTTCTTTGAATCGTTTGCCATGTCGTCCGGTATCAATTTGAATATGAAGGCGGAAGGCGACAACGACCACCACAAAATTGAAGCGCTTTTTAAGGCGTTCGCATACGCCATGAAACGGGCAACTGTAATTGAAAGCGATTCGATTAAAAGCACGAAAGGGGTTCTTTAATCCTTTTCTTTCATTTTTCTTTTCTGTTTTTGTTTTTTTGCGCGCCGCCGCCGCGCGCGTTATGGCGATCATTTTTTGTTTTGAGTTTTCAAAAACGGCATGTTTGGTTTTTTTCAACATCAAGCAAACCGCCCCGCAAAATCAGACGCTTTGCGTCTGTATTTTGCGGAATTCTATCAGCAGATACACTCCAATTTACAGTCTGATTACAGCTACTGTTTTCAGATTACAGATTGTACCTGCAGTTAACTATTTTTAGATTTCAGATTGTATCTACAGTTGACTGTTTTTAGATTTCAGATTGCATCTATCGTTTCCAAATACAGTTATTTTCCTAATCCGATTTGTACCTGCAGTTCACCACTCAACCTGAATCTGCTGAGCGGTATCCGCAAAATACAGATGCTATCGCATCTGATTTTGCGGGATGGTTTGCTTGGAGTTGAAAATTAAAAACGGATGGCGGTTTGCTTGAAATCAAAAATTAAAAATGAGATTAAAAAAGATAGCAGTCTGATTAGAACTGAAATTAAAAGTAAAATTTTAAATTCAAATCATTGCCGCGGCAATTCCGAAAATCCACGTTAGAATCCACATTGAAAATCCAAACGTTAGCGGGATGGTCAGATTGTCATCCAGTTTCAGCTGTTTGGTATAAATTTCAACGATGGACGCCGCAATAATTGAAACAGCTGCCATCAGTGTGAAACTCATGGTCAGATCCAAAATGAAAAAGTAAGCAATCAAAAATATGATCGAGACGCCGATAAAACCGAGGGTTCCTTCCAGCGATTTTCCATTTTTAAATTTGTGCTTTCCGAACCGTTTTCCGATCAAGGCGGCGAACGCGTCGCCGAAAATCAAAATGGTGATGCCGATCATGGCGACTTCTTTTGAAAAAAGGAGGACGGAAAGGAAACAACCCAGCAAAAACCAAACGGAACTCACGTTTCCGGATTTTTCATTTTCACGCAGCACCGATGAGAAAAATCTGATTTTAATGTTGTTGAGCGCCGGAAACATGCGGCAAAGCTGTTCGGCCGCGACAAGCGCGACGAACAAAAAACCAATAACGAGACATGCGGTTTGTTTTGTCGTCAGATAAATGAAAATCACAAAAACAAAAGACGTCATGTGAAGCAGTTTTCTTTTGACTTCCTGCCGGTAACTGAATTTTTTTGCTTCCGATGCTGCTTGTTCCGACATTTTTTCCCCATTTGTCTTTTGGATTTTATTTTTTTCAATATTTTTGATTGATTTTTCAATATTTCCGATCAATTTTTTGAATATATTCATCACTTCAAAAATATAATTTTGATATGTAGCGGACTTTTATCAAAATCTATTTATTATTTTATAACGATTTTCCATTTTGTTTTTGCATATCTATTTTTCAAACAATTTTGTTAGAAATAATGGTCATATGTAATATAATTATGCAAAACTGTAAATTTGTTTCAATCAACCGTTGAATAAAACCGTTCATATCTGTCTGCTAACGTTTCTATAATTGCTTTCAAGTTTAAAGAGGATTTGTCGTACTTGTCGCGGTTCTTGGTTATTGAAATGAATTGAGTTTTGCCGACAAAACGGTTCTTAAAAAACGATATCCGTATTCGTTTATATCGTTCTTATCAATCTATTTCGAATTATATTTTAGGTGAATTTCATGGTTTCAAATTTGGTTATCGGTTTTGGAATCACGCTGGCCGCTTACCTGGTTGTCCTGGTGGCGATCGGCTGGTATTTCAACAAGAAACAGAAAACCGTTGTCGACTTTTGGTTGGCCGGAAGAAAGCTTGGCGCTCTTCCGCTCGGCTTCGCGTCGGCAGCGTCTTGGATTACGGGCGGCGGCATTTTAGCCGTGACGGCCATGTACTTGCTCGGCGGACTCGGCTCCATCTGGACCTTTGCAGCTCCGAACGTGATCGCACTCTTTTTGATCGGTCTTTTGGTCACGAAAATCAAAAGCTTACCGGCCATCACACAACCCGAACTCTTAGAACAAAGATACGCCGGCTCCATCCGGGGTCCGGTTGCGGTGATCATTTCAATCGTCATGATCCTTTTCGCTGCCGCCGATATTTCCGGTCTTTCTCTCATTTTCGGCGTTTTCTTCGGCTTTGATCCGCTCTTTGCGGCTGTTCTCATCGCCGTTTCCGTTTCCATTTACGTGCTTCTCGGCGGTCTTTCCGCCGTCGTTTGGACCGACGTCATCCAATATCTCATGTTGGCCGGCATCACCATTTTCATCGCAATCGCCGTTCTCTTCTCGGCCAGCGACATGGGTGCGCTTTCCATCGGCGACTTCATCACGACGTCCGCACCCGCCGGTTGGTGGAATCCGCTCTCCATCGGCATTCCGATGATTTTGATCTTCTGTATCGCCATCATGCCGGGTTGGGTTTCCGAACACGACCAATGGCAGAAAGTCTGGGCCGCCCGCGATGAAAAATCCGCGCGGAACGGTTTCTTCTTCGGTTCCTTCTTGATGCTTTTGATTTTCGGTGTCACCTGCTGTCTCTTGGGTCTCGGTCTCCGGTACCTGTATCCGGACATCACGAACATGGGCGGCGCTGAAGTCGCTATGCTTCGTTTCATCTCGGACAACTTTGGCGCGCCGATCATCATCGCCAGCGCTCTCGGTCTCACGGCCGCCGCCATGTCCTGTACGGACACATTCTCCACCTCCGGCGGATCCACCATCTCTCGCGACCTTTACCAGAGATACCTCAAGCCGGACGCCACCATGAAGGATTTGAAAATCGTCAACAGAATCGCCGTTTTGATCATCATCGTCGGCGCCACGATTGTTTCATTCCTTCCGATCAACATCATTGAATTCATCCACATCGCAACCTACATTGCAAGCGCTGCGTATTTCTTCCCTTTAATGGGCGGCCTTTACTGGAAACGCGCCACCAAAGAAGGTGCAACCGCTTCGTTAGTTGTTGGTTTTGTTGCTGAATTCGCGATGGTGGCCATTGACCTTTACATGGGAACCAATGCCAGCGGCGTCTATTATTTGGAAACCATCAGCCCGGTTTTCACCTGCCACGGCGTGATTCTCGGTATGGCGCTCAGTGCCGTCACGTTGGTTGTTGTTTCTTTGATGACCAAACCGTCCTCCGTTTACAACTTGGCCCCGTTCTTCCCGGACGAAGCTAAAAAATTGGAACGCGACGAAGTGTCTCAAGTCAACGAGAAATCGGATGAATACCAATCCTACCAAAAGGCGCTCAAAATTGAGACCACCGGCGAACGCGAAAGCCTTCACCTCGAAGTCAAAGCCTCTGCGCCGCTCAACTGGGAACGCTTCACGGACGAGCTCACCAAAAACAACACCGCTTGGTTCACATCGGCCGGAAGAAACACCGTCTACCGTTTGACCCACGGCGACCTTTTGTCCTGCCCGTCGATTTCCCGCGGTCAAGACGAACAAGAGATTTGGATTGCCGCCGAACCGCGTCTTGACGGTTCCAACATCGCTCAGGTCGAAGTTTACTTGGCGTACAATGAAATTTCAGCGCTTCTCAAATCCATGGGCATTTTGAGCAACCTCATTGTGCCGGAAGTTAAAGCGTAAGCATGGTCAATTTGAATAAATATTGAAAAAAAGATTAAAAAATAAGAGACGCTTGTCTCTTATTTTCTGTTTTTATTTTTTACATTTCCGTTTGTTATGACGGTTTTATCTTTTAAAAATTCTGTTTTGATTATTTGTTCTCACGACTTGCTGTTTTGTTTGTTGCCGGATGCGCCGTCGCGCGCGTTACAGCAACATGTTTTTACAAATCATGAACAGGATGCCGGTTTTATTTGGCAGCCGCCGGAGCCGGCATTGAAGCCAGACCGGTCTCTTTGAACCGGTGCTTCAATTTCTTGATGATTAAATTTCCGAAGGTGAAACTGACGACCATCATCAGGAAATCGCCGACCAGAAGGCCGATCCAGACGCCGACCAAACCGTATCCGAAGGTGATGCTGAGCAGGTAGGCAAACGGCACCTCAAAGACAATCGTTCGCAAAAGCGTGAGCGCCAGCGACCATTTTCCCATCCGTAGCCCTTGAAGCATGGACGACGTCAGCATGCCGGCCGGGAAGAACAGGAACAAGAGGAACATGTACCTCAAGAATTCCACGATGCTGTCGTGCAAGTGAAGCGATTCGCCGGTCGCAAATACGGCGGCGATCGGTTCGGCGAACACGAAGATTAAGATTGCGATGATGAGTTCAAGCGCCATGCCGAACATAATGGCGAAGTAGTAGACGTCTTTGAGCTTTTTGATGTCGTGGCCGCCGTAAGAAACACCGGCCATGGTGGTCATTCCGGTGGCGAAACCCAGCATCGGCATAATGCCCATGGAAACAATACGCCAGCCGGTTGTGTAAATCGCAGCGCCGCTTGTTCCGCCGACGTTGAGAACGATGGCACTCAAAAAGATGGTTGAAATCGACATGGTCAGCTGTGAAATCATCACCGGGATACCGACTGAAAAGATTTCTTTGACGATACTCATATCGAATTTGAATTTGCGGAGGGTGATGGTGACGTATGTTTTTCTCTCAATCAGCAGCCAGTACATGACCATTAACATGGAAACGGCAAATGAAACGACACTGGCGTATGCGGCGCCGTTGACGCCGAGACCAAGTCCCCAGTCATAGATAAAAATCGGGTCCAAGACACAGTTCAAAAGCGCGCCGGCAATTGTGGCGAACATGGTTTTTCTGGAATTGCCTTCGCTGTTGAGAATCGAGTTGCCGATGTTGAGCAAGAAGATAAAGATCACAGAGACGATGAAAATATTGATGTAACCGGCGGCCACGCTCGCTAACGAGGCGTCGGCGCCCATCAATGAAAAGATCGGTTTCATGATCGGGATTGCCAGCCAACAGACAAAGCTGAGAATGACGCCCAAAACAATGGCGTGCGTCGCGAAATTGTCGGCTTTCTTTTTGTCTTTGGCGCCGATGGACCGGGAAATCGCAGAGCCGGCGCCGACACCGACGCCGGTGGCGAGCGCCATCAGTCCGAGGAAGAACGGGAAAACCAATCCGACGGCAGCCAACGCTTCTTCGCCGAGTCCGGCCACCCAAAACGTGTCCACTAAGTTGTAAACGGCTTGGAAAACAAGGGCGACCATGACGGGAATTGAAATCTTAATCAACGCTTTTTTCGGGTTTCCGAGAAGGTCGGCAACGCCTTTCGTCATTTTTTCCGTGTCGGGTCCTTTTTCATCGGCATACCAGTCGGAATCTTTTTGCGCATTTTCTGCAGTCGGCTGATCTTTTTGGGATTGCTGAGTTTGCTGTGTTTGTTGAGCTTGTTGTTCCGGTTTCACCAGTTTGGCTTGCTCTTTATATTGCTTTTCCATTTTTTGGGCAGCGTTTTCCTGTATAATTTGTTCTGCTTGAAGTTCTTCTTCCGATTTTTTTTGTTCCGTTTCAGCGTTCATAAAGTAAGGCTCCGATTTTGAAAATGATTTTAATTTTATCCATTTTGTTTCTTCCCTAGTAAGAGGATATATTTGTAGTTTGTTCATCCAATTTTATTTTTTAAAGACTCGAATAAACATGACAATTTGTTTGCGGGACAGTCTTTGCCTGTCTGATGATTTGTGCTGTTGGGTGTGTTGCCGGTTGTGCTGTTATTTGCGTTGGTGTTTCTGTTTCTGTTTTTATTTTGGAATGTCATCTCCGAAGATTTATATACCATGTCCGTGTTTGGAGGTGTTGCGATTTTGATTCAATTTATTTCTTATTTTGATTCATTTTCGACACAATAACGCGCGAAGAAATAATTGTTGCAAAGGGCCTTTGCCGGCTTTTTTTGAACATGACTTTTCGAAGTAGCGGTTATTCGGAGTTGACAAATATGGCAAAAATGCACACCAAAAGAAAGGGTCAAGCAGGCTCGAAAAAGCCGCTCAGAACCGAAGTCCCGGAATGGGTCAATGTTTCATCTGAAGACGCCACCAAAATCATCCTTGAATTGTGGAAACAAGGTATCTCCACCAGCCAAATCGGCATGATTTTGAGAGACCAATACGGCGTCGGCGATGTGAAGCTCTTAACCGGCAAAAAAATCACTCAAATTCTCAAGGACAACCAAGTGAACTCCCACATTCCGGAAGACTTGGCCAACCTCATCATCAAAGCCTTGGGTCTTCGCAAACACTTGGCCGCCAACAAGAAGGACTTGCACAACAAAAGATCCCTTCAATTGACGGAATCCAAGATCAGAAGACTTGTGAAATACTACCACAGCACAAAAGTTCTGCCGATGGACTGGGTTTACAAGCCGGAAACCGCAGAAGTTATGTTGACACGCAGCAGCTAATGCGTTTGTATCACAATTTTCGGGAAACTGTTTTCAGTTTCCCTTTTTTTATTTCTCATTTTACTTTTCAATTTATTTTTAATTCATTTCCGTTTTATTTCTTATTTTTTGTTTCTGTTTTTCTTTTCGGGCGCCGGGCGCGCGTTATGGCGATACATTTTCATTTTGCGTTTTTGAAAACCAGGGACGGTTTTTTGAAAATGTCAATCAAACCATCCCGTAAAATCAAACGCGACAGCGTTTGTATTTTACGGATACCGCTGAACAGATACAACTTGGATTGCGAACAGCAGGTGCAAATCGGATTAGGAAAATAACTGTATTGTTAGAAACAGTAGGTGCAAACTGAAATTTAAAAATAATTAACTGTAGGTGCAAATTGGAATTTAAAAAATAGTGAACTGCAGGTGCAATCTGTACCTACAAATCAATGCATCTTACTGATCGGAATCCGCAAAATACAAACGCTATCGCGTTTGATTTTGCGGGATGGCTTGCGCGACAACTTCAAAAAACGACTCTTTGGTTTTTGAAAACTCGAAACAAAAAATGATTGCCATAACGCGCGCGCGTTGGCCGCCACTCAAAATAATCAATCCGTTTTTACCGATTCGATTTTTGCTTTCCGTTCGGTAAATTTCCCGTCATAATAGACAAAAACAGTGACTTCGCTTCCTTTTTCGTATTCCCGCATTCTTAAATCATAAGTTCTTTGAACAAATTTGAGTTTGTTCTTTTCGAAATGCGTTTCGACGGCTTTTAAAAAACGCTGCTCTTGTTCAATATATTCTTTCTCATATTGAAATGCTAAATCATATATGTCGGAAGCCTCTGCGGTGTTGATTTCCGCTTCATAAAGGCCGTGTTCGTTGAGGCCGCTGATTTGGCGCCAATCGTAATTTCCTTTGTCGTCAAATTCGCGGTGAATCATGTACGGGTAAACCCGGCAAATGAGCGGGCGTTTGTCGTAGATTCGGCATCGTCCGTTTTCTAAAAAATGGCAGGTTCCAACGTCATCGCCTTTTGTTTTCAGGCAAAAACCGGAGACGTAAAAGTTTCCGTTCTGGTCGCAAAAATCAAAGTAGGGAGACGGCATTAATGCGGTTTTGTTGTTTTCATCGATTTCCAAAATCCGGCGCACGTCGGCGTCCAGTAGAAAAACGTGGTCGTTAAATGCTCGAGTGCAGCATTTTCCGCACAAATCGCATTCGAAACCGACCTCTCGGATCACGTCGATGAAATCCTCTTTCGGATAATCGAGAAGAGCGCTTTTCTCACCGTTGAAATAATCCAAATCCGATTCTATTTTTTTCATTTTTTGATCCGGTTCCTTTAGGTTTTTTAAGTTTTAATATTTACGGGTTTGAGAGAAAGCAAACGCAAAAAATTTAAAAAAATATTGCCGTTTTAAAATCGTAAGATTTATATCATTAAAACGGCGTTATAGTCAAACCTTAAAGGTTTAGCGAACACCGTATCAATTATTCATCAGTCGGCGGACTTGATACCGATTAACGTGTTTTTGTCAAAACGAATGTGTTTGACGCAATCTTTATTTCAAAAATCAAATTTATCAAATCACACATCTTAAAATAAACGATTAAATTAAATATATACGAATTAGGAGGCTTGATTATGGGCAAAACCGGCAGCATCATCTGGGTTAAAGTGAAAGGAAGAAAAGGAAACGCAAAGAAAGTCGAAAACGGATTAAGCGCCAAAGCGCACCCGGGACCGGCACAAAGATTTACCTCTTCCGGCCACAAAAGAAGATACTTGAAGAGATCCCCGAAGGCTCTCACCAAATAATTTCTTCTTTTTTATTTTCATTTTTTCTTTATTTTTTTGTTTTTTAGATGAATTCGTTTTTTAGAATATATTCCACTTACTTCTGTTTTTGATTAAATTTGTTAATCGCAACACCCGTATTTTTCAAAAGCGCAGCCGCCAGCTCTTGCGTCGGCCAGGAACCGAGACCGCAGTCCGGACCCGCGTATTTGACGGCGTCGCCGAACAATTTTGAAATATTGGTCAACCGCTTTTCAATGACTTCGGGGGTTTCCATGTCCGTCACGATTTTTTGAAGAATCTCCGGCTTATTCCAGACGTTGCCGCCGTATTTTTCGTTGAGAACGCCCGCCATGTTGAAAATATCCGTTCGGGAAATACCGGCGCGGATGAACGTGTCCGTGTCGCTCAGGACTTTTTTGTCAATCATATCCATGTAAGAAGGCGTTGCGGCCGATTCCATGCCGATGACATTGATCGTCGGCGTTGCGCAGGCCAAATCATAATAAAGCGGCGAATGAATGTGAATTTGAACGTCGGCGCCGTTTTTGCCGGCGGCGCGGGTCGCGGTCGTCATCGCCGAAATCATGTCATCGGCGGCGAGCGACAGTTCCGGATTGATGCCGATGCTCGGCTCATCCAAAGAAACGGTTTGAATTTTGAAATGCTTCGCTTTCTTCATCGCGTTTCGAACAAAAAGGTTCACGTCTTTGGCAAACAGCTGGTAAACGTCAGAATAGTTGGCGCTGCCGAATTCTTTTAAATAAAGTTCGGTCGGCCCCGTCACGCACATCCGCACGAGCGGTTTTTCGCCGCATTCGCTCAGTTGGTCAAGACCGCCGTTTTTCTTTTTTTCTTTAAAATAAGCGTCAATGGTGTCCATTTCCACCGTTCCGGCGCACTCTTCTTTCAGATTGAACGGACCGTCGCAGCACTTTTCATCCCGGATCGGGCGCAAAAACTGTTCCGTCATGTCCCTGAATTGAGAATAATTCGGAACATGCACGCCGGCATTGATTTTTTGCTCAAAAACTTGGTTGAGAAGAGGAAATAATTTTTCATCGCCGTCGCGGTTAAAGGCCGCGCTGCTGACAAATTCTTTTGTGACGCCGACCGGGAGCGGAAAACTGCCGATATCGTCGAATAAAATTTCGGGCATGAAAATCTAATTGCCGTCTATGAATATAGATTTTATCCAAAATATGGGCAGAATCAATCAATCGATCAACCAATACCTGTTTCCGGCAAAGCTTGATGAACGCTATTTAAAGTTGCCGATTTTGAAAAAATCAGTAAGGATATATATTGTCCATGTTTTTTCGTTTTGTAAAATTCGAGACACGTGCTGATTTTTATCGAAAATAAACTATTAAAAATGATTAAATAAGTGAAAGGATTTGTCAGGTTGGGATTAAAATTTACCGCCGGTTACGCCGATCTGTTGGATACAATTTATTCATCGTGATCACATTTGCGATGTCCATGTTCGTTGCCGTTATTTGTATTGTCTTTGCGGCTGGTGCGGATTATGTTTGCACTTATGTCATGATTCGTTTAGACATGGAAAATTCGCTGTCTTTGATCTTTTTGAAAGCGATTTCAATGATCGGTTCAATCTTTTTGTATTGTTCGCTGACATTATTCGGCGCATACTTCTTCATAATGGATTTAAAAGAATATTTAAAAGACGAAACGAGGGAATAAAAAATGAATCAAGCAAGTACATTAAAAAAGATTGTCATTTCCATTATGACGATTAGCGCTTACATTATTATCTTGAAGTTTATCGGTTATTTCATCTCATTTATCCTTGTCACTTTATTCATGAAAATGTTTGATTCAGCCGATTTGGTAATGACGACATGGGTCGTTGGCGCCTTTGTCTTTGCGACATACGGCAGTTTGGATATTTATCTCACATTCAGCGGAAAATGGTCTCCGGCAAATTATGTCTTATCCATTATTCTGCTGGCGCATGGTTTGCTGAAAGCTATTGCCGGCGGCAAAAAAGAGATCCGTTGGGATGTTTCATCCCCCTCTCACATGAAGATTACTTCCGCTTTTAGAAATATGGAATTTGAAAAGATCAAACGGTTCATTCAACCCTGAACCGTTTTTCATTTTATTTACGTGTTTCATTTCGTATTTTACTTATTCATTTTGAATTTTATCATCATTTCTATGATACGGAATCCGACGCTGCTTTCCGCATTCAAAACAGGTTGTTAAAACAAACCCATTTTTGATCCGAATGCGGCAATTCCGTCCCGGAACCAAATAAGCGTAGCAGTGTTTGCACACGCTTCTTTTTTGTTCCCGGTCCAAACGCACATTATAACGCATGGAAATGAGGCGCGCCAGCGTGATGTATCTTTGCGCACGCTCCGGATGAATTTCTTGATTTGTCTGCGCCAGCTCGAAAAGCCGTTGAATTCTTTCTTCAGCAATCTTTTTGCTCAAATCTTTGTTTTTCTTTCGGTTTTGTCTGGACATTGTCTTTTCACTTTCCATTGGCTGCAGTTTCATTGATGATGTTTTCACTGGTTGTGGTTCCATCGATGATGTTTTCATTGGCTGCATTTTCATTGCCTGTCTTTTTATTTTCAAGAGACGCTGTCACCCTTTTTATGATTAATCCCCACAATACCAATATCACTGAACCCAACAAAACAGGGACAAAGGCAAAGGCAAAATTCGCTTCTACAATCACACAGGTAAAAGCGGTGGCGCTGCCCGGTGGATGGAAAGTATCCGTCAGCAGCATGGCAACGACAGATAAAGCCACGGCAATGGCTACGGAATACCATGTAAAACCCAGGATCTGACAAACACTGATGCTCACGAGGGCTGAAATAAACTGGCCGAAAATCACTCTCTTGGGCTGCGCGGCCGGAGAATCAGGCGCGCCATAAACCAAAGCTGCTGAGGAACCCAACGATGCCAACAGCAAAGGCACGCTTGCGTAAAAAGCCAACAAAGTTGCGGTGGCGATACCGAGAAACGCTCCGATGGCCGTTATCGTTAGTTTCTTCGGTGGTATTGATGTCAAAATCTTCATTCTATCATTCATTCGCTCTTATTTCTGCTCTCAATTTATTATTTTTTTAATCGTTTTTTTATTTCTTGCTTTTGTTTTTTATTTTATTCTCTTATTTTATTCTCTTTTTTTGTTTTTACCGCTTAATTTTTCGGTTCGTTTTTCAATAAGGGTATGCTTGGATGATAATTTTCGGGAATATCGACCGAGTCCAAATTAGAGAGCATGTAACTGAGTGTTTTATAAATAAAGTTAACCACGGTGTTTTCTTGATAAAATCCGTTTAATTTGCCGTCTTTATATTTGAGAGCCAGTAATTGTTTATTACTTGAAAAAATGAAACAGCCGTCTTTGGTTCTTGTGTTTTCCATCAAATCGCTGTAAAGGGAAAGAAGATTGGGCGGCACTTCATTGACCGTTAGCGATAATTTTTCATAATCATTGACATTGTCCACTAAAATCAAAATAGAAACGTTTTCTTGAGCCGCTTTTAAAATGTCTTCAATGCTGAATAAAATTTCCGGCGTCTGGCAAACAATAATTGCACTGCGGTCGGTTTTGTCAAACATTTCTTTGACTTTATTCCGGACGGTCCAATCGCTTCTGAGATACCAAACCGACATCGTGTCTTCATCCAATTTTTGGAACTCACCGAATTCCATTTGGTCAAAAGAATCCAACAAAAAATTAGTCGTTTCGTCAAATTCATCCCGAATCATCCGAATCATTTCATCAGGTTCAATCGCCCGGTAATGGATCGGCGTTCCTTGAAGAATATCCACATATTTTTTTTCAACCAAATGATTCAAAACTTCATAGATTTTAGCGCGCGGAATGTTCGTAAATTCGTGTAATTCGCGCGCACTTGCTTCCTGAAGAATAACAAGCCCGACATAGGCTTTGGCTTCGTTTTCAACAAAGCCGATTTTTTTTAAACTGATAATTAATTCTTGATCAATCATATGTGTCAAAAATCAGTCCATATTTAAAAATGTTACCTCAAAAGTAACAACAAATTAAATAAAATATCCAAATATTGACAATATTATAATTGATATATAAATAAAAATCTGTTACTCTAAAAGTAACAACAACATTTATATACATTTTGTACAATTAATCGATTGTTTTGAAATGTTACTACAAAGGTAACAACAAAATAATCGGACAATTAAAAGACAACATCCAAGATTATTGTCCACATAAAACTCTGTATAAGTTAACATTCAAAAATGTCACCTCACAGGTAACAACATGATTATATATCTCTCATTCAATTGGAAGGAAACTTAATATCTAAAATATATTACGTTTGTCAAATAATATTATTTGTATATAATTTGTCAAATAAAACAATGTAAGAAACATAAGAAATCGATAAAAAAAAGTTTTATACTTCCGATTCATTCTGTCAAAATCTTTCTCATAAAAAATAACAGAGGATAGTTATGTCATTATCATTGCCAAGTCTTTTTGAAAAAGTGGGGAAAATCACGTTTTCAAAGAGATGGTTTGTTTTCTTTGGTTTCCTGATTTTAATTTTGGTCAGCATGTACGGAATGACCACCATTACAATGTATTCCGGCATGGATACCTATATTCAGAAAGATTCCAAAATGTATCAAGATTTGGATCTTTACACGCGTTCTTTCAGTAACGAATCCGTTGTGATTATGATTGAAGGCGCCGACGTCACGGATCCGGCCGTTTTGGGAGCCTCCATGCGTTTTACCGATATGATGACCAACGTTTCCGGAGTTGATTCTGTTACCAGTGCGGCCGGAATCGTCGAAATCATGAATGAACGTGTGACGGGGCGGGCGGAAATTCCAACGACTCAAGAAGAAGTCGACGCTTTGATTGAGCTCGCGCCGTCCGTCTTCAGCTCATTGATTTACGACGACACGCACACCCTCATTTTAGTCACGTACGGCAACTTGACCGACACACAAAAAGCGGACATCTTGGCCGCGACGAAAGACGCCGTCAACTTCGCCGGCTTCCCGCCGAAGTATAATATTATCGTGACCGGCAACGCCGCGCTGATGGGAGACATGAACGTTGAAATGTCGTCCAGCATGGGTATTTTATTGTTTTTGGCCGTCGTTTTAATGTTGGTCGCCCTGGTCTTTGTTTTCAAAGGCGTCCGGTGGAGACTGTATCCGCTGGCCATCGTGGTGATGGGCATTCTCTTCACGTTCGGATTCATGGGTTTTGCCGGCATTAACATGACCATGGTGTCGATTGCCGCCTTCCCGATTTTAATCGGTCTGGGTATTGACTATGCGATTCAGTTCCATAACCGTATTGAAGAAGAACTGCGGGAATGTGAAACCCGGCGCGAAGCCGTCATATCCACCTTTAAATACATGGGTCCCGCCGTCATAACGGCGCTTGTTGTGACTTGCGTCAGTTTTATTTCACTGTTGACGTCGTCCATCCCGATGATTCAGGATTTCGGAAAACTGTTGATCATCGGCTGTGTCTGCTGTTACACCGCAGCCTTGTTCTTTGGTGTTTTGTCCGTTTATTTCCTGGACAAACTGTCCGAAAAGCTGGAAATTAAAAAGCAAACCACCGGAAAGCCGTACAAAATTCAGAGCTTCTTGCTGCCGAAAGGATCTAAAAAACAGCAATGCGTCATTGACGGCGCCGGCAACGTTTTACCGGCTTCCGGCGTCAGAGTTGAAACGGAAGCGCCGGAAAACATCATTACGGCGACGTTGAACAAAACCGTCACTTTTACGCTCAAGCACAAAAAAATCATCTTTATGGTCGCGCTGATCACCGGCGCGTTGGGCTTTTACGCCGACTCGACCATTCCGGCCGAAACGGACACCAACAAATACATTCCGCAGGACATGCCGGCACTCGTTGATTTCTATCACATGAACACGGTCATGGGCGGATCAGACGCCATCAACATCATGATTGTGACGGAAGACATTGCGTCGCCATACGTTCTCAAGTGGATGGACGAATTCGGCACGTATGAAACGCAGAATCAGATTTACGTTCTCGGCGCCGACAGCATCGTCAACGTCGTCAAAGAATACAACGGCGGCACAATCCCGGACACGGAAGAAGAAATCCGCGCGATTTACGACCAACTGCCGGCCGGAACGATGGAACAGTATTCCCGCGGCAACTCCATGCTGCTTCTCAATTTGCAGATGGGAGACGCGTTTTCCGCGCTGCCGATGGAGAGCGTCAAGTCGTTCGTCGCGTTGATTCGGGAAGATATTACCTGGCACGTTTTGCCGCCCGGAACCACCGCAACCATTACCGGACAGAGCGTTCCTTTCACGGAATTGATGGACTCGCTCTTATCCGGCCGCGTCCAGCAAACAATGCTGGGTCTTCTGCTGGTGTTCTTCGCGCTTCTGGTCATTTACCGCGACTTCGTCAAGGCTTTCGCGCCTCTGATCACCATTACGCTTGTGATCGGCTGGTCCGGTATGATCATGTACGCCTTTAATATCGTCTACACCCCGATGACGGCGGTGATGGGCTGTATGATTCTCGGCGCCGGATCGGAATATTCCATTCTGTTGATGGAACGGTTCTATGAAGAAAAAGGCAAAGGGCTGTCGCCGATTGAAGCCATGCGAAAAACCGTGAAAAACACAGGTATTGCGCTGGTGGTTTCCGGCATCACGACGACGTTCGGATTCCTCGCCTTGACGGCGTCGGCGTTCGGCATCATTTCCAGTTTCGGAATTGTGACGGTGATTAACATGTTGATGACGCTGCTCGCATCGTTCGTGATCTTCCCGCCGCTCATGCTCACCTTTGACGGCATCAAAGAAAAGGGACTCAAAGGAACCATTTTAGAATTTAAAGAAAAAATAGAACACACACTTCAAAACAGAAAAAATTCGGGGGCAACCCAATGATCGGTAAAAATAATATGGATCGGGCAGGCATATTTGCACTGGCCGTCCTCTTCATCATTTTAATCAGCCCGGCGGCGTCCGCGGCCTCGTCACCGTACAGTTTCCTGCCGGTGATGAACTCGGACACGGTTGACTTCTATCAAGGATTCGGCGACCCGGAGCTGTCCGTATCGCTTGTCGGCAATCAGGAAGTCGGCAAAGGAGATTCCGTCACGCTCCAGTTCGCCGTCGCGAATACAGGAACGCTGAAACAAGTCAGAAGCATCGAATATGTCGGCAGTGCCGGTAATATATCTGCACGAAATCTCAGTACCCTTGTTACCGTCGTTAACGGTACCGGCGAAGTCGGCTATACAAATGCCAGTATTAATGGAAATACTGCTGTTATTCTCCAAAGCGATTTACTGGGTTTTAACCAATACAATGCATATTATGGCGGCATGAAACAGTTTGCCGATGCGGAAAGACAAATCGAAGCCAATCGCGTCAATGCGCAGGCTTTGAATATCAATATGAGCTGCGACAGTCCGTACATTGAAGTGTTAACCGGTTCGGATTATGTGTACTTAGCTTCTCTGCAAAGCGGTGCTTACAATGTGATTTCTGCGCCAATCAGAATCAGTCCGAACACGCCGGCCGGGACATATTACATCAATATGACGATCAATTACGAACATCCGGACAATGCCCGCATGATCACGTCGTATTCAAAGGATATGCAGTTGATGAACTTGTCCACACCGTATTTGTATTCTGACAAATATGTTCAGGAATACAAAACAAACACGGTGACGCTCCAAATTCCGTTTGTTGTCAAATCCAGTCCGGTTTTTGAAGTTACAAACATTGACGGCATGCTGAAAAACGGGACGACGAACACGATCGCTGTGACGTACACAAACGCCGGCGACAAAACGGCTTACGACACCGAATGTAAAATCGATATGATGTATCCGCTGAGCTCCGCCAGCAACAAAAGAAATTTGGGAGACTTGGCGCCCGGTGAATCCATTACGGTTGAATATCCGATCACAGCTGACGCCAAAGCAACGCCCAAAATCTATGGCATCAATTCAGACGTTCGATATTATGATGAAAATGGGGATTTACACATTTCACCAAGCATTAAGATGAACGTGGAAATGGAGGAACGTGTGACGTTCCTCACATTCAAAAACGTTATCATTGGTGTGATTATTCTGTTCGTCGGCGCCATGGCATACGATTTCATCAAAAAGAAGAAAAATACGAACGGAAAAGAAAACGGTAAAGAGAGTGATGGTGACGGCAATAAACCGGAACTTTCGGAAACGCAACAACTTGATGGCAATGGTCCGAAAGGCGGCGTTTAAAATTTCAAATAATATTATCGCTAAATAATCAAATACAGTTGAATAAATCAATTATTGAATTAGGGTCACGATAAGAACAACCAAATAAATTGGTGTTCAAATCATGATCATGCAGATGAAAAACAAATACATTTACCGTTCTAAAATTTCAGAATCCAAATTTCGGCAAATTGTGAAGCTTTTTGCCT